>JBDUBS010000117.1:0-1502 GCA_040003875.1 Acidimicrobiia bacterium
CGACATCACCGCCCGACCCAGCGTCAGATGCTCGTCGCCGAGCGGCCCGCTGCGCGCTGGACCAACCCCCAACCCCAACCAGCACTCTCATAGCGCGCGGACCACCAAACGGGGTCAGGCCAATGGCACTACCCGCACCCCACTCAGTGAAGCGACCCGGGTTTGATGGAGGGCGTGAACCCACGGAAAGGTGGGGTCATGCCAGCACCGAGGAAGTATCCCGAGGAGTTGCGTGAACGGGCTGTGAGGCTCGTGATCGAAGCCCGGACTGAGGACACAAGACTGTCGTTGAACGCGGCGGTGCACCGGATCGGTCCCCGCGTGGGTGTCAACGCGGACACCCTGCGCGGTTGGGTGAAACAAGTTGACATTGATGCCGGTCGGCGTCCGGGGGTGACCAGCCAAGACGCCACTCGAATCAAGGAACTCGAGGCCGAAGTCCGTGAACTGAAACGCGCGAACGAGATCCTGCTGGCTGCCTCAAGTTTTTTCGCGCGGGAACTCGACCCGCGACTGCCGTGGTGATCGACTTCATCGATGATCACCGGGAACGGTTCGGTGTCGCCCGGATCTGCCGTTTCCTGGCGGGACACGACATCCCGATGGCCGAGTCGACGTATTACGCGTCGAAGACTCGGCCCCGCTCGGCGCGGTCTCAACGCGATGAGGTCGTGTTCGACCACATCGTGCGGGTCCATTCGAGTTCGAAGATCGGCCGTGGCCTCTATGGGGCCCGCAAGATCTGGAACCAGCTCCGCCGCGAATCCGCCCGAGGTGAACATCCCGAACTCGGCCCGGTGCCCCGCTGTCAGATCGAACGACTCATGCGCACCAACGGTTTGCGGGGCGTGCGACGCGACAAGACGTTCATCACGACCAGACCCGACCGCACCGCCGCCCGGCCACCCGATCTGGTGAAGCGCGACTTCACCGCCCCTGCACCGAACCGACTCTGGGTCGTCGACTTCACGTATGTGGCGACCTGGTCGGGCACGGTCTTCAGCGCGTTCGTGTCGGATGTGTGTTCGCGTCGCATCGTTGGGTGGCGCACCAAAGCCACGATGCCGACCGAGCTACCTCTCGACGCGCTCGAGATGGCCCTCTGGACCCGCGCCCAAGCCGAAGAACTCGTGACCGGCCTCGTGCACCACTCTGATGCCGGCACCCAATACACCGCGATCCGATACACGAACCGCATCGACGAAGCCGGCGCGGTCGCGTCGATCGGCACCGTCGGCGACTCCTACGACAACGCGATGGCCGAATCGGTGATCGGTCTCTACAAGACCGAATGCGTCCGACACGAAGGACCATGGCGTGGCGTCGACGACCTCGAACTCGCCACCCTGAACTGGGTGTACTGGTTCAACGAGATCCGACTCCACAGCTCGATCGGCTACAAGCCACCCATCGAGTTCGAAGCCGACTACTACCGTGACAACCCCTCCCGGCCTCACACGGCGCCGGGACAACCAGCCCTCCACTAAACCCGGGGCGCTTCA
>JBDUBS010000340.1:0-4965 GCA_040003875.1 Acidimicrobiia bacterium
GCGGCATCGGGCCGCGCGTCCCGCGGGAGTACCGGTCGTGACTCGGTGGCGGGCGGCCGGAGTGGTCGGCGGTGTGGTCGGCGCGGCCATCGGCGCGGGCATCGCCGCCGAGCGGATCGCCGCCCGCCGATTGCGAGCGGCGCCCGACCCGGACACCGACGCGGAACTGCGGCTCGAGTTCGACCGGTTCCGGCGTCTCCCGAGCCACGACGGCGGCGAGATCTACGTGGTGGAACGCGGCACCGGCCCGGTGATCGTGCTGTCGCATGGTGTCACGCTCTCGATCCGCACCTGGGCGAAGCAGTTCCACACGCTGGTCGACGCAGGGTTCCGCGTGGTGGCGTTCGACCACCGCGGACACGGTGAATCGAAGTTGGGCGAGTCGGGTCACGCGATCGAGAACCTGAGTGCCGACGTGCGGACGGTCCTCGAGGGACTCGACCTCCACGACGTCGTGATCGTGGGCCACTCGATGGGCGGCATCGCAACGGAGTCGTTCTGCATTGATCACCCGGACGTCGCGCGTGAGCGCGTGGCCGGAATCGTGTTGCTGTCGAGCCTGGCGCGCAGCCCACTCGCGAGCAGGCCGGGTGCTGCGAACGCGAGCGTCTGGCTCGCCGACCATCTCCCGGACGGCGCCGCGGCCCTACGCGCCCGCCACCTCGGGCTGGTCCTCGCCCGTCTGGGGTTCGGTCGCGACCCCGCGCCCAGCCACATCGAGGTCACGCGCCAGATGATCCTCGAGACGAGCCCGGAGACCCGGCGCGACGCGGTCGCGGCACTTGCAGGGTTGGACCTGTCCGATTATCTGGGCGAGATCGATCGTCCGACGCTCATCATCTGTGGTACCTCCGATCTCATCACGCCCGTCGCGGAGTCACGGCGGATGGCGCGGCGGATCCCCGGCGCGGAACTCGTCGAGGTCGCCGGTGGCGGACACATGCTCATGTTCGAGCGGACAGACCTGGTCGACGCGGCAATTATCGAGTTCGCGCACCTTGTGCAGGACTCGACGGAGCGCCGTCATGAGTCGTCCGGACCGAACCGCTAATCCGTTGTCCCACGTGTCGGCTTCCGCACCGTTCCCGTCGTTCGGGGCGCTCCGCGACGAAGCACTCACGTGCACCCGCTGTGTCCTCGCCGAGACTCGAACCCAAGTGGTGTTCGGCGTGGGCGACGAACACGCCGACCTCCTGTTCATCGGCGAGGGGCCGGGTGCGGACGAGGATCGCGTCGGTGAGCCGTTCGTCGGGCGCGCGGGCAAGTTGCTCACGTCGCTCATCGAAGACATCGGCCTCACGCGGGACGACGTCTACATCGCGAACGTAGTGAAATGTCGTCCGCCCGGTAATCGCGATCCGCTGCCGGCCGAGATCGAAGCCTGCCGGCCGTACCTCGAAGCCCAACTCGCGTTCATCGCGCCGAAGGTGATCGTGACGTTGGGAAACTTCGCCACCAAGCTGGTGCTCGACACCAAGACCGGCATCACGAAGTTGCGCGGCCAGATCCACCCCTATCGTGACGACGTGGTGGTGATCCCGGTACTGCATCCTTCGGCGATCCTGCGCAACGGAGGGGTCGCGCTCGCGCAGGCGCGCGCCGATTTCGTGCTGATCCGCCGCACGCTCCCCGCCGCATGATGGAACGAGTCACCGTGAGTGCCGAGATGACGCGCGCCCTCGGCGCGCGGCTCGGCGCCGAGTTGGTCACTGACGACGTGATCGTCTTGATCGGCGATCTCGGAAGCGGCAAGACGGTCCTGGCTCAGGGCATCGCACGCGGGCTCGACATCCACGCACCGGTCGTGAGCCCGACCTTCACCATCGCGCAAGAGTACGACGGTCGCCTCCACCTCAATCACCTCGACGTCTACCGCCTCGACCGGGTGCAGGAGGCGATCGACCTCGGGCTCGACGAACTGTTCGAGGGTTCTGTCACGCTGGTCGAGTGGGGTGACGGTGTCCGCGATCTCCTTCCGGTCGACCGACTCGAGATCACACTCGAACTCCTCCCTCCGGACGAGGCCGACGACGACGTACGCCGGATCACGTTCGTCCCGTTCGGAACCTGGCGCGATCGCGCGCGCGCGCTCGATGCCATCGCGGGTGACGCGAACGGCATCGCCCGATGATCCTGCTGGCGATCGACACCGCGACGAGCCAGGTCGGCGTCGCGTTCGGTCGCGACGGATGCGTGATGGGCGAGATTCGGATCGACGGTGGTCGTCGCCACGCGGAGCAGCTGGCTCCGGCGATCGACTACCTGCGTCGCGAACTCGGGATCGAACTCAGACAGCTCGCCGGAGTCGCGGTCGGGATCGGGCCGGGCCTCTATACCGGGCTGCGCGTCGGCGTGACCACGGCCCGCACCCTCGCGCAGTCGCTCGATGTGCCCGTCGTCGGGATCCCGAGTCTCGACCTGGTGGCGTACCCGTGGCGGGTGACCAACCGGAAGGTCGTCGCGGTCCTCGACGCGCGCCGCAAGGAGGTCTTCTCGGCGCGGTACTGGCCGGTGCCCGGTGGTCTGCAACGTGAGGGGGAGTACTCCGTTGGACCCCCGGATGCCGTCGCCGCCGACATCGTCGCGAGCGGGGCCGAGGTCCTGCTCGTGGGCGACGGTGTCGCCGCGTACCCGGACGCGTTCGCCGGCCTCGATCGGACGGAGTGCATCGGGCCCGCGGGGGCCGCCCCGAGTGTGACCGCGCTGACGGAACTCGCGGCAGCACGGTTCGCCCGGGAGGAGTTCACGACCGTCGAAGCGCTGGTGCCGCTCTATCTCCGCCACAGCGACGCGCAGATTGCATGGGACCCGAAATGATCGTCGGACCCGAGCCGATTGCCCCGCCGGCGATCGCGATCACCGCCATGCGACGTCGCCACGTGCGGTCAGTCATGACGATCGAGACGTCGGTGTACCCGAAGCCGTGGACGTCGTCGCTGTTCCTCTCGGAACTCGCATTGCCGGCGTCCCGCTGTTACCTGGTCGCGCGTGCGCATCGTACGATCGTCGGGTACGCCGGGATCATGTTCGCACCCGACGAGGCTCACGTGACCACGATCGCCGTCGATCAGCGGTGGCAGCGCCGTCACGTGGCGACCCAGCTGTTGCTCCGTTTGACCCGTGAGGCCATCGACCGGAACTACACGGCCCTGACCCTCGAGGTGCGGGTGAGCGCGCGCGGGGCCCAGGGTCTCTACCGCCGGTTCGGATTCACACCTGAGGGCGCGCGCAAGGACTACTACGCCGAACCGACCGAGGACGCGATCGTCATGTGGGTTCGAGGGATCGACACCCCGACCTACGCAGAACTCCTCGCTGGGCTCGAACGCCGCGCTCGCTCCGAGACCGCGCCATGATCATCCTCGGAGTCGAGACGAGTTGCGACGAGACCGCGGCGGCCATCGTGATCGACGGCACCGAGATCCGGTCGAGCGTGATCTCGAGTCAGGTGGAGTTGCACGCGCGCTACGGCGGGGTCGTCCCCGAGATCGCGAGCCGCGCGCACCTCGAGGTCGTCAACCAGGTGATCGGCGACGCGTTGGTGGAGGCGGGCATGACGTTCGCCGACCTCGACGCGGTGGCCGCGACACGCGGACCGGGCTTGGCCGGCGCGCTCCTCGTAGGCGTGAGCGCCGCCAAGGCGGTGGCGGTCGCGCGTGGGATCCCGTACATCGGCGTCAACCATCTCGAAGGTCACCTGCACGCTGCGTGGCTCCAGGACCCGGGTGTCGCACTGCCCCTCGCGGTCCTGCTGGTGTCGGGCGGCCACACGATGCTCGTCGCCGTTGGCGGCGACGCGCAGTACGAGGTGCTCGGTCAGACCGTCGACGACGCTGCGGGCGAGGCGTTCGACAAGGTCGCTCGGCTCCTCGGCCTGGGTTACCCCGGGGGGCCGGTCATCGACCGCATCGCGCGCACCGGTGACCCGACCGCGATCCGCTTCCCGCGCCCGATGGTGGGTGACGGCCTCGACTTCTCCTTCTCCGGACTGAAGACTGCGGTGCTCCACCAGGTGCGTCGGAATCCCGACGGTGACGTGGCCGACGTCGCCGCGTCGTTCCAGGCGGCGGTGGTCGACGTGTTGACCCGCAAGCTCGATGCGGCCGCCGACGCGATCGACGCCCGGACGCTGGTCGTGGGTGGCGGGGTCGCTGCCAACTCGGCGCTGCGCGTCGGGTTGGCCGCGCTCGGGGAGCGGACCGGTCGCGTCGCGCTGATCCCACCGCCAGAGCTGTGTACGGACAACGCGGCGATGATCGCGGCAACCGCGTGGTGGCGGTGGCGCTCCGACGGTCCGACCGCCCTCACCGACGGCGCCTTTCCCTCCCTCAAGCTCCCGAGCTGCTGACGGATTCGTTCCAAGCGCCCGCATCAAAGACGTCGACCACTCTGAGCCGGAGCCCGCGGAGGCGAACAGGCTCGGAGCGAGCCCACGCAGGACCGACGATCAGGAGCGCGAGCGCAGAGCCCGACAGGGAGGAGGCGAGCAGCCCGGGAGCGAACCCCACGTCACCGGCACTCATCAGGAGCGTGAGCGGACGGGCAACCAGACGTGAGCGTACGGGCCGACCCGATGTTGCAGTCGTTGGGGTCGAGTGCTACCTTGCCTTAGCAGTCCCATACCCCGAGTGCTAACGACCGGCGTTCATCACACCGTCGGAGTCACCCCGGGGACCCCCGAATGTCGACACACCTCCGGCCTGATGGCCGGTCGAGGAGGCCACCGATGAAGCTCGTACCGTTGGAGGATCGCATCGTCGTCCGCACCGCCGAGGCGGAGGAGACCACCGTCAGTGGGTTGGTCATCCCGGACACCGCGAAGGAAAAGCCCCAGCAGGGCGAAGTGCTGGCGGTCGGCCCGGGCCGTCGCTCCGACACGTCGGGCGAGATCATCCCGCTCGACATCGCCGCGGGCGACACCGTCGTCTACTCGAAGTACGGCGGCACCGAGATCACGATCGACGG
>JBDUBS010000301.1:0-4962 GCA_040003875.1 Acidimicrobiia bacterium
CAGGAGCGCGAGCGAACGAGCAATCAGGGTGCAGCGAGCCCCACGAACCGGCTCCGTCAGGAGCGCGAGCGAACGAGCAATGGGGATGAACCGGCTCCGTCAGGAGCGCGAGCGAACGAGCAATGGGGACGAACCGGCTCCCGAGCCGGAGGCGAGCCGCGAGGCAGCGAGCCCCACGAACCGGCTCCGTCAGGAGCGCGAGCGAACGAGCAATCAGGGTGCAGCGAGCCCCACGAACCGGCTCCCGAGCCGGAGCTTGCGGAGGCGAGCCGCGAGGCAGCGAGCCTCACGAACCGGCTCCGTCAGGAGCGCGAGCGAACGAGCAATCGAGACGCGCGAGCGAACGAGCAATCAGGGCGCGTCGAGCGCGGTCTCGGGGAGCCCGGCCGCGGTGCGCTCGTGCTCGAGCGCGGCGCGGAACGTGTCGACCTCCGAGCGGATCCGGTCCTCGTCCCATCCGAGTTCGGAGGCGATCAGCCGGGCCACGTCCTCGGCGGCGGCGGCGGTCGCGTCGCGCGCGAGCAGTCGCGCCCGGGTCCGACGGGACAGCACGTCGTCGAGGGTGGTGGCCATCTCTTCGCGGACGGCGTAGACGGCCTCGGCCCGCCGGTACGGCAGACCTTCGACGAGCGGCGTATTGAGGTCGTCGGTCTCGGACAGCGTGAGTACGTCGGCGGCCATGCTCCCGTACCGGCGCGCGAGGTGCTCGTCGTCGGGCGCGGGTCCGTCGGCACCGAGCAGTGCCATCCGTTTGGTCCGGCACGCGAGCTTGCGGCCCAGGGCCGCGACCACCGCGTCGGTCGTGTCCTCGGCCATCTTGCGGTACGTGGTGAGTTTGCCGCCGGTCACGGTGACCACACCGCTCGCCGATGCCGCGACCTTGTGTCGACGGGACAGGTCTGCGGTCTTCTGACCGACGGTCCCGCCGGTGACGAGGGGACGTAGACCGGCCCACGTGCCCACGACGTCGTCGGCGGTCAGCGGCTCGGCCATGGCCATGTTCATCGCGTCGAGCAGGTACTTCACGTCGGCGGGCGTGCACTGCGGATCGTCGATCGGACCGTCGTAGTCGGTGTCGGTGGTACCGATGTAGGTGACGTCGCCCCACGGCACGACGAAGATCGAGCGCCGGTCCTTCCGGACCGGGACGATGGCGGCGATGTCGTTGCGCACCTTCTCCCACGGCACCGTGATGTGGATGCCCTTCGCGGGCCGGATCGAGTGCGGGTGGACACCCTCGTCCATCTCGCGGACGTCGTCGGCGATCACGCCGGCCGCGTTCACCACGACGCGAGCTCTGATCTCGAAGGTCCGGCCGTCGGCGGTGACGGTCGCGCCGTCGACGTTGCCGTCCGCTCCCTTCCGGAACGCGGTCACCGCGCAGTGGTTGGCGAGGACCGCGCCGTGCTCGGCCGCCGTGCGCGCGAGCGTCAGCGTGTGCCGGGCGTCGTCGGTCTGCGCGTCGTAGTACAGGTACGCCGCGGCGACATTGGAGGCGCGCAACGTCGGCATGTGCGCGAGCGCGCGTTCCTTGTCGATCCGTTGGTGCAGCTTGCCGATGCGCGCGCCGCCGGTGAGGTCGTAGAGCCACATCGCGTACCCGAGCGCGCGGGCGATCTTGGGGTTGATGAGCCCGTCCTTGCTCAGGACCGGGATCAGGAACGGGAGGATCCGCACGAGGTGCGGCGCGTTCTTCAAGGCCCGCTGGCGCTCATGGAGTGCGTCGTAGACGAGGCGGATCTCGCGCTGTTGGAGATAGCGCAGGCCGCCGTGCACCAGCTTGGACGACTTCGACGAGGTCCCACTCGCGAAGTCGTCCCGCTCCACGAGGGCCGTGCGCAGCCCGCGGCTCGCCGCGTCGAGGGCCACGCCGCACCCCGTGATGCCGCCGCCCACGACGAGAACGTCGAACGCCTCGGATTCGAGACGAGCGAGCGCGTCGGCGCGGGCGAACGAAGCCATCGGGTGAGGTTACCGGTCGATTCCCGGACTGCTCGGCTCGTTGCGATCAGGCGTCGGGAACGAGCGCGGCGCGGGATTCGACCACGGGGTAGGAGCGGGTCGCGGTCCGCACGACCGGGTCCAGCGGCTGCCATCCGCCCCCGTTCAGCCGCCAGCGAACGGTCAAGGTGAGCAGGTTGCGCACGGTGAATGCCGGTCGGGACCGGTGCTCGTACCGATGGGAGACGGTGGCCGGACCGGGGGGTGGGTTGCCGAGTCCGAGGCCGTTCGCGGTGGTGCCGTCACCGAAGTCCCAGCTCACCGAGCCCACTGTGGCCTCGACGTCGACCGACAGTCCGAACGCACGCACCGTGTCGTGGATCGGCGCGCCGTCGTAGCCGGTGACCCAGAACCAGGAGTCCAATCCCGTCAGTCCACGCGTGGCCGGCACCGCGCCGACCGACGCGGTCGGATACGGCAGGTCGCGCACGAGTCGGACTGCGAGGTCGCGCGGGTCGACCCCGAACTGTTGGGGGCGGAGCCAGACCGTGCCGAGGTAGTCGGCATCGCACCACACCTGGTACGGCGTGTACTCGGGACCGGGTCGCGGCTCGGTGAGCGGGACCTGGCGGTAGTCGCCGGCCGGCGTCGGACGGAGCTGGAACTCGCCGGAAGGAATCCACCGACGCCGGCATCCGGTCGTCGTGCCGCCCGTGCGCGGTCGGACCTCCACCCACGATTCATGGGCACCGAGTTCCACGTGCGCGCCGGCCGGATCGGTGCTCGCGGCCGCGTCCGAGGTCGGTTCCCCACCCGCGCGACTCGCAACCCCCGAACCGACTCCCACTGCGACCGCCGTGGCCGCGGCCAGCGCTCGCGCGGCCAGAACGAGCGCGGGGCGGGAACGATGCATCGGACCACCTTCCTTGGTGTGCGGCGCCCATCCGTGCGAGCAGATGCCCGAGTGCCCCCGTGCCCCACCCCCGCCCCGGGCTCTCCCCCAACTGTAAGGATCGATGTCCGCTTTGTCCCCGCGGGCGGGGTCAATTACCCAGTCTTGGGGAGGCGGGCGGAGAGCACGCCGTCGGCCTCCCAGCGGTCGATGGTCGCGTTGTCGACGCCGAGGAGTTCGCGGAGCACTTCACGATTGTGTTCGCCGCGATACGCCGGCACCCCGCGCGTCCCGGTGACCGCGTCGGAGAATCGCCAGGGCGCCTCCGGGATCGCGATCTCACCGCCGACGCGGTCGTCGACGCGAGCGAGCGCACCTCGCTCGTCGGCCCACGCACTCGTCGCAGCATCTGCGGTCGACCGCACCACCCCCATCGGGAACCCGTGAGCCGCGAGCAGATCCTCGAGCGCGTCCAGATCGTCGAAGGTCCTCGTCCACGCCTCGAGTATCTCCACCAACTCGTGCCGGTGGGTTCGACGAACCTCGGGGGAGAATCGGGAATCCTCGAGCAGTTCGGGCCGGCCGATCACGGCGCAGTACCGTTCGAACACCCCGGGTCCGGCTGGGTCGCCTGCGATGACGACGCTCGGTCCGGCGCCGGTGCGCAGGATCGGGGAATACGGGGGTGAGAGCGCGGGTCGGTAGTCGCCGACGTCGATCGTCGACACGTCCCAGTGGCTGAAGTCGTTCGCATGCAGGAGTGCCTCGGCCATGTCGACTTCGACCCACTGGCCCCGGCCCGTCCGTACCCGCTGGAGCAGAGCGGCGGCGATTGCGGCGGTGAGATGGAGTCCCGCGTACACGTCGGCGTGGCTCATCGCGTCCTGGACGGGCGTGCCCGGCGCGGGCTCATTGTCCGCGTCGGCGCGGAACCGACCACCTGCTTCGATCAACCCCATCTCGGCGTGGATGATCACGGCGTAGGCCCGACGATCCCTCCACGCCCCGGTCTGGCCGTACCCGCTGATCGATCCGAGGACGAGACGCGGGTTCCGGGCCGAGAGCTGGTCCCATCCGATCCCGAGCCGTTCCATGACGCCGGGTCGGAAGTTCTCGATCACGACGTCGACGTGCTCGGCGAGGGCGAGCACGATGGCCGCGGCCTCGGGATGATGGAGGTCGAGCGAGATGTTGCGCTTTCCGGTGTTCTGCTGCGCGTAGTAGAGCGAGATCGAACCCACCTTCGGGTGGGCGAAGCGGACCAGGTCGCCTTCTGGTGGTTCGAGCTTGATCACCTCGGCGCCGAGGTCGTGCAGGTTGCGTCCGGCGATCGGACCCGAGAGCACGCGGGAGAAGTCGAGGACGCGGATGCCGTCGAGCGGGCCCGGTGAGCGGGACGGTGCGGTCATCGCCGGCGCGCTAGATGACCTGGCCGAGCGATCCGTCGTCACGCACGACGTCGAGCCCGAATGCCTCCCACGCCTTCATACCGCCTTCGAGGTTGACGACGTCGAGCCCTCGGTCGTTGAGGAACGCGGTGGCCTGGGCCGAGCGGCCGCCGACGCGACAGATGCACAAGATCGTGCGATCGGTCGGGAGATCGGACATCGCTTCGGGAAGTGAGTTGAGCGGGATCCACACGACGTCGGGCGCGTGACCGGCTTGGTACTCGTCGGCCTCGCGTACGTCGAGCAACACCGGATCGGTCAACTCGTCGACGTCGCCGACGGTGATGGAGGGAATCTCGTCGCTCATCGGTTTCCTCGACGTCGGGGCGCGGGGGTGGAGGGCAGACCCGTCTTCTTCGCCGCGATCTTCTTCGCGACCGACTTCTTCGCGACCGACTTCTTCGCGACCGTCTTCTTCGCCGCGATCTTCTTGGCGACGCCCTTGGCTGCACTCGCCTGGTTGGCGACCGGCTTCCCGGGCGCCGTCCGCTTCGATGCGGTCTTGGTGGCGGGCCGTTTCACCGGACCGACCTTGCTCGCGGTCGTCGGCTTCGCCGCGGTGACCTTGGTCGGCGCGACCTTCTTGGCGACCGACTTCTTCGCGACCGACTTCTTGGCGGCGACCACCTTCTTGGCTGCCGTCTTCGCCACGACTTGCTTGGAAACCGCTTGCTTCGCCCC
>JBDUBS010000200.1:0-4950 GCA_040003875.1 Acidimicrobiia bacterium
CACCGACTGACCCCGCGTTCTCGCACACGTCGTGCACGTCAGGACGTGCACGACGTGTGCCAGAACGAGTCAGTCGGGGTATGGGGTCCAGATGTCGTGGGCGGCGGTCAGGGCGGCGACGACGAGACCGGTGAAGATCGACGCGGTCAAGGTGGTGTCGGTCGCGCCGACGAGATGGAGCCGGGGACTCAGCCCGTCGAGCGCGTCGAACGTCCAGACGCCGGGACCCCGGTCCTCGGCAGTCAGCTCGGCCGCCGCGTCGGTGAGATCCACTCGAGGTCGGGGTCGCCGAGTCACGTAGTGGACCCAGGTCTCGTAGCGGTATTGCAGCTCGGGGATTGCGCCGCCAACGGTGAGGACGGCGAACGATTCAGTCGCGTTGTTGACGGCATACGGGTGCGCGGCGCGCTCGGCGACCATCGTGAACTGGTGGACGATGCGGTCCTCCCACGACTCGGGGACCGTGACGATCGCGAGGTCGACGTCGGGTCGGTCCACGACCGTGATCGTGCCGTCGGCGATGGCGGTCTCGGTCGCGGTGATGTGGGCGTCCTCCTCGACCCACCGGTCGCGATACCGGTCGACGTGGTCCACGATCTCGACGAGGTGGGGGAGCAGTGACTCGTACGCGTCGCCATCGCCGTCGGCCTCGAGATGGGCGAGCGCGGCGGCGACGCGGGCCGCGTCCCGATGGTGGAACCGGCCGAAGTCACCGGCCCGCGCCACGTCGATCAGTTGGTCGCGGCGCGCGAGTGCGGCCTCCGGCTCGGTCAGTGCGAACACACTGACCATGCCGTCCTGGTCGAAGTGGTTGTTCGTGACCCACTCGAGGTCCTGCTGGAGTTCGGGATGATCGAGGTACGCGAACGCGATCTCGGCCGACAGGTCGCGACGCAACTCGTCGGGAGTGGCCGAGCCCGGCCAATGCGAGAGCGTGAGCGCGGTGCTGGGCTGCGCCGAACCGTCGACGACCACGTGAGGTGTGTCGGCGAGTTGGCCGTAAGGGCGGTACTCCATGGCCGTCACCGTAAGAGATGAAGTCGGCTTCAGGTCAAGGGGTTCCCTGCTGGAGTTGTTGGTCCTTCGCGCGGACCGTCGCCGTCAACTCCTCTTGGTACCGCTCCATCCGGGCGCGGACATCCGCGTCGGCCGAACCGACGATGCGCACCGCGAGCAGGCCGGCGTTGGCGGCGTTGCCCACGGCGACGGTTGCGACCGGGATCCCCTTGGGCATCTGCACGATCGAGAGAAGCGAGTCCATGCCGTCGAGATAGGCGAGCGGGACGGGCACGCCGATCACCGGTAGCGACGTCATCGACGCGGTCATGCCCGGCAGATGCGCGGCGCCGCCCGCACCGGCGATGATCGCGACCAGGCCGCGTGCGGCCGCGGTCCGGGCGTACTCCATCATGACGTCCGGCGTGCGATGCGCCGAGACGATGCGCACCTCGTGCGCGATGTCGAACTCCCGGAGGACATCGACCGCCGCCTGCATCACGGGCAGATCACTGTCGCTTCCCATGATCACGCCGACGAGGGCGCGCTGCTGATCCATGTCCGGGACGCTAGCTGCGGACGCGGTCCCGCCCGACGACATCTCGCGGGGCGTTAGCCTCGCCCGCCGACCGTCCGAAGAGAGGAACCGTCATGCACACGCGATTGACCGACGTCTTGGGAATCGAGCACCCCGTGATGCTCGCGGGGATGGGTGGCGTTTCGTATGCGAACCTCGTGGCCGCGGTCTCGGAGGCGGGTGGGTTCGGCTGTTTCGGCGCGTCCACCATGAGCGGCGACGAGATGGTCGCCGAGATCCGCGCCGCCAAGGCGCTCACCGCCAAGCCGCTCGGCGTCGACCTCCTCACTGCCATGCCCGACCGGTTGATGGACGACGTCGAAGCCCTCATCCGGGAGGGCGCCTCGGTCTTCGCCGCGGGGCTCGGCGTCCCGCGGGACGTGATCACGCTCTGTCACGAGCACAACGTGTTGGTGTTGTCGATGTGCGGCAAGGTTCGCCACGCGATCGCGGCGGTCGAGGCCGGCTGCGACATCGTGGTGGCCCAAGGGACCGAAGCCGGCGGTCACACCGGCCAGGTGGCCACGATGCCGCTCGTGCCGCAGGTGGTCGACGCAGTCGGAGATCGGGTACCCGTCGTGGCCGCAGGCGGCATCTTCGACGGGCGCGGCCTCGCGGCGGCGCTCGCGCTCGGCGCGGACGGCGTGTGGATCGGCACGCGGTTCATCGCCACGCCCGAAGCGCGTTCGGCCCCCGGGTACAAGGACGCGCTCCTGCGCACCGGCGAGGACGGCACCACGATCTCGCGTGCGTTCACCGGCAAGACGCTCCGGGCGGTGGCGAACGACACCACGCGCCACTTCGACGCCCATCCGGAGGAGCTGGTCCCGTTCCCCCAGATGCTGATGAAGTCGATGGAGGGTGGCTGGATGCACCTCGGCGCGCACGAGGGCACCGAGGGCGTCGATCCCGATCGCGAGTGCTACCCGGCGGGCCAGGGCGTGGGCGCCATCCACGAACTCGTGCCGGCCGGCGACGTCGTACGCAACATCGTGGCGGAAGCCGAGGTCGCCCTGGACCGGCTCACGACGCTCAGGTAGTCGGAGGGGTTTCGTCCAGCGGCTTCATGAACGACCAGAGGTGGCCCTCGGGGTCGACCGCGCTGTACTCGCGGTAGCCGTAGTCCTGGTCGACCGGCGCGTACCTGATAGTGGCGCCGCGCTCGACGGCGTGGCGATGATGCGCGTCGACGTCGGCCACCATCACCGCCATGGTGCCGCTCGCGCCGCCCAAGTGCTTCGGTGACTTCAGCGCGAACGCCTCGGACTCCATGTGCAGCCAGAAGTCTCCGTCGCCGGCGACGATCTCGGCGTGAACGACGTTCCCGTCCGGGTCGCGCATCAGCTCGCCCGGACCGAATCCGAACACGCGAATGAGATAGTCGAACGCCGCTTCGATGTCTTCGTACACGAGGATCGCGATGCGACGATTCACGGTGGTTTCCAACATGGTCATGTCCTCCAGGACACTCAGGAGGTCACCGGTGGTGTCCTCGTTCGATTCCAAGGTGCCGACGAGCGTCACCAGACGCGCGCGGAGACGGTGTTCAGCGGCGAGCCGCGAGTCGATCGTCGCGAGGTGCTCGGTCATGAGGGCGCGCAGACCGGCGCCGTCGTCGGCGAGGCTCGCCCGGATGCCGTCGAGCGGAACTCCGAGTTGGCGGAGGAAGGAGATCCGGTACAGCCGCTCTACCGTCGCGGGGCCGTAGAGGCGGTGGCCGGCATCGGTACGAGCGGTCGGCGTGAGGAGACCGACCTCTTCGTAGTAGTGCAGCGCGCGGATCGTCATCCCGGTGGCGTCGGCGATCTCACCGATCTTCCGCAGAGACTGGGCGGTATCCGGCGGGCTCATGCGCTCGACGGTACGGCCTCACGCCACGTGAGGTGCAAGAGGTTTCTCCGGATTCTTCGATCCCGATTGCGATTTCGGAATCGCGGGTCTCGGGTGGCGCAGGTGCCTTATCGCCGGCCCGAGTCGAGGGTGGCCTGCTCGTTCTTCAGGTCGGAGTCGTACATCCGAGCCACGAGTTCCTCGAAGTTCACCTTCGGCGTCCAGCCGAGCTTCTCGCGCGCCTTGGTGGCGTCACCGAGAAGGAGGTCGACCTCGGCCGGTCGATCGAACCGCGTGTCGTGGGTGACGTACGGTTCCCACGAGTCGTATCCGGCGATCCGAAACGCGACCTCGAGGAACTCGCGGATGGTATGAGTCTCACCGGTCGCGATCACGTAATCGTCGGGCTCGTCCTGTTGGAGCATGAGCCACATCGCTTCGACATAGTCGCCCGCGTATCCCCAGTCGCGCGCGGAGTCGAGGTTGCCGAGGCTGATCGAGTCCTGGATGCCGAGCTTGATCCGCGCCAGTGAGTTCGTGATCTTGCGGGTCACGAACTCGAGGCCGCGGCGCTCGCTCTCGTGGTTGAACAGGATGCCGCTGCTGGCATGGAGGTCGTAGGACTCGCGGTAGTTGACGGTCATGTCGTGACCGAACACCTTCGCGACGCCATACGGCGAACGAGGGTGGAACGGCGTGCGCTCGGTCTGGGGCGTCTCGCGCACCTTGCCGAACATCTCCGACGAACTCGCCTGGTAGAAGCGGATCGGGTTGTTCACGCTGCCACCGACGATCCGGACCGCCTCGAGCATGCGCAACACACCGAGGCCGGTGATCTCCGCGGTCAACTCGGCCTGCTTGAACGACAGTTGCACGAAGCTGATGGCGCCGAGGTTGTACACCTCGTCGGGCTGCACCTGCTCGACCGCCGCGATCAGCGACGGGAGGTCGCGGAGGTCGCCGCCGACGAGGTCGAGGCCGGGGTTCTCCTCCATGAGGAGCTTGGCCTTGGGGTTCGCCTGGCCCGCGATCAGTCCGGAGACCTGGTAGCCCTTGGACGTCAGCAGCTGGCTCAAATACCTGCCGTCCTGACCGGTGATTCCGGTGATGAGCGCGCGCTTCATGCGTTCCTCTCGCCTGCGTGGGATCCGGTCGAGATTAGCCGTGGGGGTAGGAAAAGCCCGAAGGATCGAGCTGAACGAGGAATTCCGCGCACCGTTGCGCTTCGTCGGTCTCCTGGATCGCCTCGGCGCAGCGGCGCAGACCGTCGAGCGCCTGGAGGAAACCGACGTTCTCGGGATGTGACCCTCGTACGTACCCCGACCCGCGCCATCCGGCCTGGCGGAGCTGGTCCAGACCGCGGTGATAGCCCACTCGGTAGTAGGCGTAGGCCTCGATGTCGTCGCGGGCGATGTCGCCGAGGGCGGCCCACGCACTCACGCAGCGGGGGTGCGTCGCGGCGAGGTCGCGGAGCAGCGCGCGTCGGGTGTCGACGTCGGATTCGTGCATCGCGGCGGTGAGCGCCGCGAGTACGTCCGGAGGATCGG
>JBDUBS010000161.1:0-4949 GCA_040003875.1 Acidimicrobiia bacterium
CGTGCACCTCGCCAGCGGGTGGTACGTGCTCGACGCGTTCGGCGCGCTCCATCCCGTGGGTGGCGCCCCCGCTGTGAGCACGCCGTACTGGCTCGGTTGGCCGATCGCGCGCGACGTGCACCGCAATCCGGATGGCCGCGGGGGCTACATCCTCGACGGATACGGAGGCGTGTGGCCGGTGGGCGGCGCGCCGAGGCTCGGCGGTGGCACGCCGTATTACGGCCGCGACGTGGCCCGTGGGTTCGTGATGCGTTCGGGCGGGTCCGGCTACACGGTGCGCGACGACGGGTCGCTCGCCCGCTTCGGCGGCGCGCCCCGCCTGGACCAGGGTCGCTCCACGTGGCACAACGGGCGGCCGATCACCACGCCGTGGGTCGTCACCGGAGTCGCCCTCGCCCCGTGATCACGGCGAAGGGTCGGTCACAAGTCGAGGGGTTCGTGACCGATCTGCTCGATGAGCACGTCGATGCCCTCGGTGACCCCGGCGCGCATTCGTCGGGCGAGCGCCCAGGCCATCACGATGGTCGTGACGACCGATCCGGCGAGGAATCCGATCTCGACTCGCAGGGCGAGGTCCGAGATGGCGGCCGCACCGATCACGAACGCGACGACGCCGGCGCCCCAGGCGACCGCCGCCTCCCTGTGACCGTGGAGGGCGATCAGGGCCTGCGCGATCGTCAGGGCGATGATGAAGACCCCGTTCCCGGCGACGAGGAGTCCGAGGTTCACCGCAGTGACATTGAACTTGTCCGCGCCGAAGAGGAGCTTGCCGATGGGTACACCAACGGCGAAGGCTCCTGCGGTGCCCAACGCGGCGATCCCGACGACGATGACCATCAGCTGGCGCAGACCGCGCCGGAAGTCGTCGTGGCGCCCGGTCCCCGCCAGGCCGGCGAGCTTGGGCAGGAGCGTCCCCTGCACGGCCTGGAACAAGAGCGGTGGGATCCGGCCGACGAAGAACGCACTGCTGAGGCCCGCGGCGACCCTCGCATCGGCCTTGGTCCCGGTCCGGAGGATGCCGACGCCCAGGAGGACCGAGTAGCCGAGCGTCTGCATCAGCAACGAGCCGGCGAGTAGCCAGCCGAGCGAGTTCGACAACTCCGAGTAGGGCGCCGGCGGTCCGTCTTGGATCAGGCCGTGTTGACCGCGGAGCGCGATGCCGGTCGCGACGAACGGGGAGAGCGCGATGCAGAGGCCGTACGCGCCCGCCGAGTGCACGCCGGCTGCCCACAGTGCGATCGCGGCGATCAACTTCGCGATGCCGTCGATCGCGAGGATCTTGCCGTAGGGCATGAACCGGCCGTTCCCTGACAACGTCCCCCGCGTGAGGTGCATGAACGCGAAACCGAAGAGGCCGATCGCGAGGCTCACGACGAGCATCCAGTCGCCGTGGAAGAAGCCCTTCACGTAGAGCGGCGCGGTGGCCACGGCCGCCACGGCCATGAGGCACGTGAGCATCAGTCCCAGCCGGGCCGCGCGTTGGACGAGCGGACCGCCGCCCAACCCTTGGGCGCTGCGGTGGGCGAGCGCCCGACCGACCTCTTGTTCGAGGGGCAGGAACAGGCCGGGTCCGGCCACGAAGATGAAGCCCCAGAACGCGTTGAAGGCCGAGTAGACGTGGTCGTCGGGGAGCGCCTGGCGCACCACGATGAGGAAGATGTACGTGGTGATGGCGGTGATGATCAGCCCGCCGCCGACGGCGAACGTACCCTCGGGCACCGCTTCCTTGGTTTTGCCGATGAGTTGCCCGGCCCGATCTTTCACGCGTGGGGACCCGATCCGAAATGTAGGGAGTTCCCGGCCGCTCGCGGCCGCCGGGAGCGACCCCGGAGTCTACCGATGGGGCCGGACCGGGCCGGGCGGTCCGCGAGTCGGGGAATGCCGCGCGGGACGAGACGGTTGCCGGTGGGACTGCCCACTCCGCGATGATTGGCGGGTGAAGACACGGACGCTCCTGATCCTGGCTGCGGTCACGGCCTTGGCGATCCTCGCCGCCGGGACCGCCCAGATCTTCATCGCCCGATGAATCCGGGCGAATCGGTCTTCGGGGGTCATGCCCGGCGACGATTCGTCCAAACCCGTTCCATCACCCCGCGGGATGGGCCAAGCTGCCGGACACGCAACCGGCCGGACGCCCATTTGCCATTCGCCCATTCACCGGACCCCCACCTGGAGGACATCCATGGCCGAACACTTTGACGTGGTGGTGCTCGGCGGCGGCCCGGGCGGTTACGCGGCGGCCCTGTACGGCGCAGCCGCGGGCCTCAGCATCGCGATGGTCGAGGAGGAGCGCATCGGCGGAACCTGCCTGCACCGCGGGTGCATCCCGGCCAAGGAGTTGCTCCAGACTGCAGAGGTCCTCCGGACGGTGCGTGGGGCCAAGGAGTTCGGGGTCGACGCCGGGCAGCCGACGGTCGATCTCGCCGCGAGCCTCGCCCGGAAGCAGACCGTCGTCGACCGGCTGACCAAAGGACTCGAGGGCCTGCTCAAGGGGCGCAAGGTGACTGTCGTGGTCGGCACCGGCACCGTGGTCGACGCGGCGGCCCACCACGTGCGGGTGTCCGACGGCACCGAACTCACCGGCGACGCACTGATCCTGGCCACCGGCTCGTCGCCCCGTTCGATCCCGGGTTTCGACTTCGACGGGGAGCGGATCCTCTCGTCGGATCACGTCCTGACCATGGACCGGATCCCGGGCCGGGTCGCCATCATCGGGGGCGGCGCGATCGGCTGCGAGTTCGCGTCGTACCTGGCCGACGTCGGGAGCGAGGTCACCGTGCTCGAGGCCCTGCCGAGCATCTTGCCGGGGGTCGACCAGCAGGTGGCCGACGTCGTCGCCCGCGCCTTCAAGAAGCGGCGCATCACCGTGCAGACCGGGGTGAGTGTCTCCGGGTACGAACGTGGTGGAGCCCTCACGCTCCATGCGACCCGCGGCGACGAGGTCCTCGATCTCGAGGTCGACGCGATCGCGGTGAGTGTCGGGCGCCGACCCCGATCGGAGAACATCGGTCTCGAGGGTTCCGGCGTCGTGGTGGATGCTCGGGGATTCGTGACCGTCGATGACCACATGCGCACCTCGGTACCCGGCGTGTACGCAGTCGGGGACCTCGTGGCGACTCCGGCGCTCGCGCACGTGGGGTTCGCGGAAGCGATCGTCGCCATCAAGGCGATCCTCGGCGAGGACGTCGTCCCGATCGACTACGACCGGGTGCCGTGGGGGATCTACTGCCACCCCGAGGTCGCGTTCACCGGGTTCACCGAGCAGGCGGCGATCGACCGCGGCTACGAGGTCGAGACGTCGGTGCACCGTTTCGTGGGCAACGGGCGCGCGCTCATCATCGGTGAGCCCGACGGCATGGTGAAGATCGTCGCCGAACGCGGGAGCGGCCTGATCCTGGGCGTCCACATCGCGGGGCCGTGGGCCACCGAACTGATCGGTGAGGGATATCTCGCCGTGAACTGGGAAGCGACCGCCGCCGATCTCGGCGCGCTGATCCACCCGCATCCGACGCTCGGCGAGTTGTTCGGCGAATCGGCCTTGGCCCTGACCGGCCGCTCACTACATGGGTAACGGAAGGAAACAAGCGTGGATGTGACGATGCCCCAGCTGGGCGAGACGGTCACCGAGGGGACCATCACCAAATGGTTCAAGGCGGTCGGTGACTCCGTCGCGCTCGATGAACCCCTGTTCGAGGTGTCGACCGACAAGATCGACTCCGAGGTGCCCTCACCCGGCGCCGGGGTCCTCACCGAGATCGTGGTCGCCGAAGGTGACACCGTCGACGTCGGCGTTCGTCTGGCGGTGATCGGCGATGCCGGCGCGTCCGCAGCTCCGGACCCGGCGGCCGAGCCCGCGCCCGCTCCGGCCGAGACACCGGCCGACCCGGAGCCCGCGGCCGAGACACCGGCCGACCCGGAGGCCGCGCCGGCCCCTGCCCCCGCACCGAGCCCACCGCAGGCGCCGGCGCTGCCATCCGCTCCGGTCGTCGCGCCCGCCGCACCGGTGACACCTGAGAACGGATCGGCCGGTCGCGTGACCTCGCCCCTCGTCCGCAAGATGATCAGTGAGCGCGGGTTGGACGCGGCCACCATCGTTGGGAGCGGCGAGGGCGGACGGATCACCCGCCGCGATGTCGAGTCGGCCGGGGGTCGCTCGTCGGCTCCGGCCGTACCGGGTCCGACTGCCGCGTCGCAATCGCCGCCGCAGGTGCGCGTCGGCGACGAGCGCATCCCGTTCGACAACATCCGGCGCCGCACGGCCGAGCACATGGTGCGCTCGAAGGCGACGAGCGCGCATGTCGCCACCGCGGTCGAGGTCGACTTCGAAGCCATCGAACGGGTCCGGCGCACCCACGGCCGTCAGTTCCGCGCCGAGGAGGGGTTCGGCCTCACGTACCTCCCGTTCATCGCGCGTGCGTACTGCGACGCGGTGCACAGCTTCCCTGCGGTCAATGCCAGCGTCGACGGAGACGCCCTCGTCGTCCATCACGACATCAACCTCGGGATCGCGGTCGACCTCGAGTTCTCGGGTCTCATCGCGCCGGTGGTGCGGGGGGCCGACGCGTTGCGCCTGCGCAATGTCGCTCGGGAGATCAACGACCTCGCGGCTCGGGCCCGTTCGAAGCAACTGGGCCCGGACGAGATCATCGGTGCCACGTTCACCATCACGAACATGGGCCCGTTCGGGACCTTGTTCACGGTGCCCATCATCAATCAGCCGCAGGTCGCGATCCTCGCGACCGACGCCGTGCGCAAACGCCCGGTGGTGGTCGAGGGTCCCGACGGCGACGACGCGATCGCGGTGCACTCCGTGGGGGTGCTCACGCTCACGTGGGATCACCGAGCGTTCGACGGTGCCTACGCTGCGTCGTTCCTCCGCACGGTGGGAGAGATCCTCGAGACGCGCGACTGGGAAGCCGAGTTGGCGTGACCGACCGATGACGAGCACA
>JBDUBS010000424.1:0-4936 GCA_040003875.1 Acidimicrobiia bacterium
GCTCAGGAGAAGAGAGCGAGGCTGGCGGTGAAGCCGTGGACGTGGTTGGCACCGCCGACCGGACCGATTTCACCCGCACAGAACCCACCCGCGACCGGGATGGGACCGAGAAGGTCGCGCACGAGACCTGCGTCGTGATTGGGCGTGCCGAAGAGGTGCTCGCCTCGGCCGGTGCAGGTCATCAGGAGTGCAGCCTGCGCCGACTGGCCGGCGAGCATGTGGCGCAGATCGGCATCGGCGGCGGCCGCGTCGCGCACTTGGAACTGCAGCGTCTGTCCGATCTCCACGGTGGCGCCGATCGCGAGCGCGCCGTCGTCGCTCCGCGCGCCGAGCACGTTGCGCACGAGGAAATCGCCTCGCCCGAAGTCGACGAGGTGCTCGTCGACCACCAGGCCCACATGCAGCCCGCGTTGGAGGTGCTCCCGCTCGTCCACGGGCATCGCGGCCGCCACTTCCTGCAGCCGTTCGAGCGCCGTGCGACCGCCGAGCTCCTGCACGTAGTTCCCGTCGACTGCCGTGACCGTGTACGGCTGACCGATCGGCCGACAACCTTGTGACACCACGGCGGTCACCGGATCGTCGCCGGTCAGGAGCACGCCGACTGCGCCACGATCGAGCACGAGGTCGTCGGCGAAGCGCCGGTTCACGCCCGGCCCGTTCGCCGCCGAGGCCATGCCGCCGATCACTTGGAGGTGTGGGTGCGAGACCGCGAACGCCCGCAGGACGCCGTCGACCGGGAACGTGAACGGGTCGGCGAACAGCAGCAACGTGTGGGCGTCGGCCACCGAATCGGCGGGCCACCCCACGAGCGCGACCCCATCGTCATAGGGATCCACGGCGAGTTTCACGACGCGTGAGGTGCCCGCGTCGAAGTGCGCGGCCCACAACGCGATCGCCGCCCGACCCTCGACTTCGCGCCCGGCTCCGATGACCGCCGCGTTGGTGGAGCCGACCAGCACACGCGGCTCGAGCACCGCTCGCAACACCCCGCCGATGTCCTCGGTCGCGCCCGCAAAATGGGGCGACACGAACACTACGAGGAGGTCGACACGACTGCCCTCGAGTTGCTCCAACACCGACCCAGCCAGCTCACCGACGGCCTGCGCCGCTACCGGGTGCTCGGAGATCGCCGACGCGTACCGATTCATTCCTCGCGACGGTACACACAGTGCTCGTCGATGAAGACCGATACCACGGAAAGGTGTTCGTCGAGCTCGATCTGGCCACGGACCGCGCTCCCGAGTACGGCTGCAGGTCGGGTCGACGCCGCGGCATGGGCGACCGCGAACGGCACGCCGAGTCCGACAGTATTTCGTACCGCCTGGTCGAGCAGCGCCACCGCGCCCGTCAACGTTCCATCCGCGAGGAAAGCGGCGCCCCGCTCAGCCGTCACGGCCGAGTCGAAGTAGCGCACGCCGGTGGCGACCGCGTCGCTCACGAGGATCGGCTCGCTCGCTCGGAACACGGTTCGCACCAGTGCCGGGTGCACATGGACCAGATCGCCGATCAGCGTCGGGGTCAGCGGCACGTCAGGGTCGAGCGCGGCACCGACGATGCCGGGCGTCCGATGATGCAGCGGCGCCATCCCGTTGAACAGATGCGTGGTGAGCGACGCGCCCGCGGCCGCGGCCGCGATCGCCTGCTCGTAGGTGCACACCGTATGGCCGAGGGCGACGAGCACACCGCGCTCGTGCAACATCCGGATGCCCCCGCAGCCGGGATCGGCCTCGGGTGCCACCGTGACCAGCCGGACGAGGCCCGGATGACGGTCGAGCAGGCCGCTGAGCCAGTCGGTGTCCATCATCCGCAACATCGACACCGGATGCGCGCCCGGCGCCCCGCCGAGGAACGGACCCTCCAGGTGAACGCCGAGGATTGGAGGCACCGCCCGCTCGCGCGCGGCGGCGACGCGATCGAGCGCGGCGTCGTACCGGTCGAGGGGCATCGTGCAGAGAGTGGGCAAGTAGCCGGTGACACCGGCCGTCAACAGATGCCGGCCCACCGCGTCCCACTCCGCTCCGTCGGCGCGCGAGAAGTCGATCGCGCCGACTCCGTTGATCTGCAGGTCGAGGTACCCCGCGACCCTCACCGGTGCGAGCCGAGTGCCACCCGCAGTTTGGCGAGACCGAGCAACGTGCGCGGCACGCGTCGGGCGATCGACGTCCGGGCCGGCCGCATCTCGACACACGAGACGGGTACCTCGGCGACGAGATACCCACTGCGCTCGGCGCGCAAGATCAGTTCCGTGTCGAACAGGTCGGAGCCGTTGCGGCACGCGGTGACGGCGGGTCGCAGCGCGCCGAGGTTGAGCACCTTCATCCCGTGCGTGTCCGAGACCGTGAGTCCAAAGCCGACGCGCAGGATGCCGGAGAACACTCCCGTGGCCAACCGACGCACGAGTACGCGCTCGTCCGACGCGCCGGGTGCACGCTTCGACCCGACGACGATGGCCGGTCCGACCGGATCCGGCGCGGCATCGAGCACGTCGAGCGCTTGCTTCATGAACTGCAGATCCCAGAAGTCGACGTCGAAGATGACCGCGACGTCGCCGCGGGACGCCAGTAGTCCGGTCCGCAACGCCTCGCCGTAGTTGGCGACGCGCATGGTGTGGAGTTCCACCTCGGGCACGGCGTCGACGATGCGCCGGGCCACGGTGACGGTGCCGTCCGTCGAGCCGTTCTCGACGACGTGGACCTCGAACGGGTCGCCGAGCGCGCGGAGACCGTCGACGAGTTGCCGCACGGTCGTGCCGAGCAGGGCAGCTTCGTTGTACGCCGGGATGACGACTGAGATCACGGGGCCTCCGGGAATGTCGGGCGCCATCTTGGCGCACCGTTCGACGCGATTGGGGGCAGCGACGGTCGGTACCAATGTCGGCCATCGGACGTTCATTCCTTGAACCACCTCGTTCACCGGCGACCTAGGGTGCGGCCTCCCGTGAAAGGGGAGCGGTGGCCGCCATGCCCGATGTCCTGAAACTCCATGCCGACGGCTCTCCGGACCGACTGGCCGTGATCGTCGACGCCAGTCACGGCGCCAGGTTCTCGACCACCACCTACGCCGAACTGAACCGCATCGTCAACCGTCTCGCCCGCGGTCTGCTGGCCCTGGGCGCGGCTCCCGGTGACCGCATCGTGTGGTGCGGTCCCAACTCGCTCGAGACGATTGCGGTGGTCCACGCCGCCCGGAAGGCCGGTCTCGTCGCGGTACCGCTCTCGTACCGGTTCACCCCGGAGGAGATGGCCTACGTCATCGACAACTCCGACGCCACGCTGGTGGTGGCCGACGCCGACTACGCACCACTCGTCGCATCGGTCCGCGACCAGATGCCGCAGGTCCGTGCGTTCGTCGGGTACTGCGCCACCGTCCGGGAGGAGGCGCTGCCGGAAGGGTTCGTGAGCTGGGACGACACGCTCGCGGGCCATTCGGACGACGAACTGGAAGCGATCGACGCGTCGGCGATCGGCGCGCAGATGCTCTACACCTCCGGCACCACGGGCAAGCCCAAAGGTGCACTGCGCACCACGACCAACGCGCCGATCGTGTTCGCGTTGCTCGGAGAACTCGGCTTCCAGATGGGCAACGAAGTCCACATCACCACCGGTCCGATGTACCACTCGGGCCCGCTGGCCTTCGTGTCGCTCAACCACTCTGCCGGCGCGCCGATCGTCGTGCTCCGTCGGTTCGATCCCGAGGCGTGGATCGACGCGGTGAAGCTCCACCGGGTCACCAACACCTTCTCCGCGCCGACGCAGCTGAAGCGGATCGTGTCGCTACCCGACGACGTGCTCGCGCGTGCCGACTGCTCGTCGATGCGCTGTCTCATCGCGAACGCCGCGCCGGTGCCGTACGCATTGAAGGAGGAGGTGATCGCCAAGCTCGGCGACGGATTCCTCTTCGAGGTCTACGGCTCGACCGAGATGGGGATCATCACCGTCCTCCGGCCCGAGGACCAGCTCCGCAAGCCCGGGTCGTGCGGCAAGCCGTACGGAGGCATCGAGTTCCGCATCGTGCGCGACGACGGCACCGAGGCAACCACGGGGGAGCAGGGCGAGCTCTTCATGTCGACCGGGCTCGCGATGGACGGCTATCACCGTACCGACGAGAAGCTGAGCGAGCACGGGGACGGCAAGTGGGCGTCGGTGGGTGACATCGCGTACGCCGACGACGAGGGCTACCTGTACATCTGTGATCGCAAGAAGGACATGATCATCTCGGGTGGCGTCAACATCTACCCGGCCGAGATCGAGGCGGTCTTGCACGGATTCCCGGCGCTCATCGACGTCGCGGTGTTCGGCATCCCCGACGACGAGTGGGGCGAGAGCGTCTACTGCATCGCCCAGGCCAAGCCGGACGCGACGATCGATCTCGACGACCTGCGCGCGTTCGCGGCAGCCAACATGGCCAAGTACAAGGTGCCGCGCGGGTGGGAAGTCCGTGACGAGCTGCCCCGCACCGACGCCGGCAAGCTCCTCAAGCGCACCCTGCGCGACGAGTTCTGGCCCGACCGCTCCGTCTGACCAATCCGGCCTCCCTCCCCCTCGTCGTCGTTCGATGGTGGTCGCACCCTCGTCGTAGCGTCCCGGGAACTTCCCCTGTCTGCTGACGTCCGATGGACGTTTGACCTACGCACAGAGGGATTACGTCCATTGAACGAGCATCACGTGGCTGCGCTCGACATCGCAGGTACTCAGAGCGGCGTGATCACCCGGGGCCAGGCGCGCCACGCCGGCTTGACCGACGGCGCCATCGACGGATGCGTCTCCAACGGACTGTTCCGCGTCGTCGCCAACCACGTGTACCGCGTCCGAGGCGCGCCACAGACCGAGTCGATGGCGGTGGTGTCGGCCACACTCGGCGCCCGCCTGACCCGAGTGCAGGTGGAGGACCTCAATCACTCGTTCTTCTCGGTCCTGGTACACCGATCTTCGGCGCT
>JBDUBS010000288.1:0-4934 GCA_040003875.1 Acidimicrobiia bacterium
CACGCTTGGGCAGATTTTTATGGTCGATCTTACCAGCAACAACCGGACCGCATTCCCGAGAACCAATTAGGTTCGTTCGATGGATGCGGTGGCCTTCTATGGATTGGAATCGACTCCGGACCCGACGCATTGGCGATTGCCCGTCGTTCCCACTCTGTGTTCGGGGCTCGGCGCGCTGTTCGGCGGGGCCGGTCTGGGCGCCTGTGTGGAGGCCCTGGAGCAGGTGACCGGCCGGCCGTTGGTCTGGGCGACCGGGCAGTACCTGTCGTACGCACGGCCCCCGTCGGTCATCGACATCCGAGTCGACGAAGTCGTACGCGGCCATCAGATCTCCCAGGCGCGCGCAGTCGCCCGCGTGGGTGACGACGAGATCCTCACGGTCAACGCCGCGCTCGGTCATCGCGAGGTTCCGCACGTGGGCGAGTGGGCCGTGATGCCCGTCGTCCCGGCGCCCATGGAGTGTCGTCCGCGCGATCTGATGGACCGTCCCGACGCGTCGATCATGGACCGCATCGACATGCGGATGGCCAACGCGCGCAACTTCGAAGAACTCGACGGCACACCTGGCGATGGCCGGTGCGCGCTCTGGGTGCGGTTGCCGGGACTCCTCGAACTCTCCGCCGCCACCTTGTCGATCGTCGGCGACTACGTGCCGATGGGGATCTCCCAGGCGCTCGGCAAGCGCGCCGGCGGCAACAGCCTCGACAACACGTTGCGGGTCGCGCGTCGAGTGCAGACCGAATGGATCCTGGCCGACATCCGGGTCCACGCGATCGCCGACGGCTTCGGGCACGGCCTGGTGCACCTCTGGGCCCAGGACGGCACCTTGCTCGGCACCGCGAGTCAATCCACGATCGTGCGCAACTGGCGCGAGCACCCTCCGGAAAGGTCACGCTGATGGCAGTCGTCCAACGCTGGGGGATCACCGTTCCCCTCGCCGGTGTCCCGTTGATGGAACACAAGGAATGGTTCCGCGAGTTGGTCGACCTCGGGTTCACCGACGTGTGGTCCGCCGAGACGAACGGCACCGATGCGTTCACGCCGCTCGTGCTCGCCGCGGTCTGGGCGCCGACGCTCCGCCTCGGCCAGGCGATCGTGCCGGTCTACACGCGGGGTCCTGCCCTCCTCGCGCAGTCGATCGCGACGCTCGCGGACATCGCTCCCGGGCGTGCGGTGCTCGGGATCGGCTCGTCCAGCAACGTGATCGTGGAGCGTTGGAACGGCATCCCCTTCGACCAGCCGTACCAACGCGTACGGGACACCGTGCGCTTCCTGCGCGCGGCCCTCGCGGGCGAGAAGGTCACCGCGGAGTACGAGACGTTCGCGGTCAAGGGCTTCCGGCTCGGCATTCGGCTGCCCGAACCGCCGACGATCCTGGTGGCGGCACTCCGTGAGGGCATGTTGAAGCTCGCGGGCCGGGAAGCCGACGGCGCGATCGTGAACTGGCTCTCGGCCGAAGACGTAAAGACCGTCGCGCCGATCGTCGGCGCCGACAAGGAGGTGGCGGCGCGGATCTTCGTGCTCCCGACCGAGGACCGCGATACCGTGCGCGGGATCGGTCGCCGCATGATCGCGGAGTACATGAACGTCCCCGTCTACGCCGCGTTCCACGAGTGGATCGGCCGGGGCGATGCGTTGCGTCCGATGTGGGATGCGTGGAAGGCGGGTGACCGCGCCGGCGCGACCGAGGTCATCCCCGATCACGTGCTCGACGAACTGATCGTTTGGGGCTCGCCCGAGAAATGCGCGGAAGGGGTGCGGGCGTACGCGGACGCCGGGGTGACCACGCCGGCGCCGATGATCATCGCCGACCCGGCGACCGCTCGGACCACGATGCAGGCGCTCGCCAAGGTCAAGCCCTGACCCGGTCTCGATGACCCCCACGCCGATGACCCCCGCGCCGATGACCCCCACGCCGATAACCCAGGAATGGCTCGACCAGGTGGTCGAGCCCGTCGAGGACCCCGGCCAGCGGATCATCGACGCGCACCATCATCTCTGGCCGCCCGACGGCGTGCTCCTCGACGGCGTCGACGAGCTCACCGCCGATGTGACCAGTGGGCATCGGGTGGAACACACCGTCTTCATGGAATGTGGGGCGGGCTATCTCACCGACGGACCCGATCATCTCCGACCAACGGGTGAGACCGCCTTTGTCGCCGGGGCTGCGATCGGTGACCCGGATCATCGCATCGCAGGCATCGTCGGGCACGCCGACCTCACCGACCTCGACCGTCTCGACGAGGTCCTCGACACCCACCGCTCGGTAGGCCACGGACGGTTCCGGGGCATCCGCCACGGTGGCGCGCGCGACCCGAACCCCCGCGCGTTGATGATCCGCGGCAACGCGCCGGAAGGCCTCTACGCGCGGCCCGAGTTCCGCGTCGGCGTCGCGCGTCTCGGCGCGCGCGGCCTCACGTACGACACTTGGCACTACCACCACCAGAACTCGGATTTCGCCGCGCTTGCTCGCGCCGTGCCCGACACCCAACTCGTGCTCGACCACTTCGGGACACCGCTCGGCGTGGGTGGCTACGCGGACGAGCGCGAGTCGATCTTCGGACAGTGGCGCGAGGACATCGCCGAGATCGCACGCTGCGAGAACGTCGTCGCCAAACTCGGTGGGATGGCGATGCCCGACAACGGATTCGGGTGGCACACCGCCGACCGACCGCCGACCTCGGACCAGTTCGTTGCCGCGCAGGCTCGCTACTACCTGCACACCATCGAATGCTTCGGCCCCGAACGTTGTCTCTTCGAGTCGAACTTCCCGATGGACCGGATGTCGTTGTCGTACCGGGTGCTGTGGAACGGACTGAAGAAGATCGCCGCACCGTTCTCTCCGAGTGAACGCGATGCGATGTTCTTCACCAATGCGGCGCGGATCTACCGCCTCGACGTCGAGGGCGGCGGGGGCTGACCCAGCCGCTCAGAACATCCGCATCGCATCACGCGATTCGAGCACGGCGGCATCGCCGAATACCGCAAGGCCTTCGAGCCCGCGCCGTCCGATCACGTAGAGCAGCAGGTCCTGGGCCGATCCGCGCACTGCGACGTCACCCTTCGCGTGCTCACGGGAGAGCTCCAGGCCCTCGGGTGCGAACCGCAGCAGCCATTCTCCGTCGCCGTCGGTCACGTGGAGATGCACCGACTCGCCGTTGCCGACCAGCGCCGCCAGATCGTCGGGCCGGAAGTTCAACGATGCAGTCAGGTTGGTCAGGCGTTCGTCGATCCCGTCGATCGCCACTGCGGTCGCGATCGAACCACTCCCACCGAGCGCGCTCTCCGCGTCCCAACGGTGAACCGTCGTCTCGTGGGCCATACGCCGGGACCAGAACCGCGCGTGCTGGTCGGGACCCCATGACCACATGTCGGCATCGGGTTCGATGCCGCGCAAGGTCTCGACGAGTTGCACCGCGCCGGCCGCGAACCAGTCGGGGTAGTCGTCCTCGGCGGCGGGGAGCGCGAGGTCGAGATCGGCGGGACTGACGAACGCGCGCGCTTCCGCGACCCCGAGCACCCAACGGTGGGTCGTCCCGGTGTGCTTCACCAACTTCGCCATCGTCCACGCGGGGGTTGCGGGAACCGCGGCCATGGGGCCGACTGCGCGCGCCGCGGTGACGAGTGCCGCCGCCTCACGATCGATGACGTCGAGCAACTGTTGATGATCCATGGCGGGCGACACTACGACGCATCACCCGAACAGCGTCAACGGATCCTCGCGTTCGATCAGGCGCGCATCGTCGTTCCGGGCCGCGTTGACGCGCGTGCTGACGGGCCAGAACTCGAGCAGGTCGTCGGGCGCCGGCACCAACAACGGTTCCAGCGCCGAGGCCTCGGTGAGGTCGCGATCGAGCCACTGGTCCCAATCGGCCCGGTCGAGCATCACGGGCATCCGGTCGTGGACCGGTGCGAGAGTGCCATTCGCGCGCGTCGTGATCACCGCGCAGGTCCGGATCCACGGTCCGGCATCCTGAGTGCGGTCCCGCCAGGCCTCGGCCAGACCGGCGAACGCGAGCGGCGCGCCGTCGCGCGCCCGGATGAAGACCGGGTGCTTCTTGCCCCCCACGAGCGTCTGCCACTCGTAGAAACCGTCCGCCGGGATGATGCACCGGCGCCGCTCGAACGCGTGGCGGTAGGCCGGCTTCTCGGTCAGCGTCTCCGCCCGCGCGTTGATCAGGCGATCTCCGATACCGAGGTCGTCGGCCCACGACGGGACCAGACCCCACCGCATCGGGCCCATGAGGCGCCGGCGGTCACGTTCGAGCACCGCGAGGACTTCCATCCTCGGCGCCACGTTGTAACTCGGCGCCGGCAATTCATCGAGGACCAACTCGTCGACGTCGAAGTGCTCCGTCAGGAGCGTGGGTGCGCTCGCCTGGACGAATCGTCCGCACACGAGGTCAGCGGCGGCCGGCGCGGTCGGCGACCCGCACCACGAAGCGCAGCGCCGACCACGTCTCGTCGATCGCACAGACCTTGTTGTCGACCAGTCCGCAATCGAGTCCCACCTGCTGGACCGGATCGAAGGTGAGATCCGTCGCAATGCAACTCGTCTTCTTGGGCCAGGCCACCCACAACCCGCCGGCGGGTTGTAACGCGCGCGCCATGATCGGGAACCGGCGCGCCAACTCGCGTTCACGCGTTGCGAAGAAGACCACGACATCCAGGCGACCGCGCGCTTGGGTGCGGATCTCGACGCCGTCGGGCAGCGGTGCCAACACCCGTTCGAACTCCGGTGGCGCGGCAACGAGCGCGATCGTCGCGCCGTCCTTGATGCCGAGTTTCTTGGTCAATGGTGTCTTGGAGTACCCCGCCATGCGGGCGCCATCCGAGCGCATCCGCAGACCCGAGTCAACTCGGAGCCCGCTGACCTACCGCTAGGTCGGCTCACCGCTCCGGTAGCGCCAGAACCCAGGCAGTGCCAGCGCAAG
>JBDUBS010000124.1:0-4933 GCA_040003875.1 Acidimicrobiia bacterium
CGTAGAGGAAGCGCGAGACCATGCGCGCGACGGAGAGCATGCTCCTCGTGTCGTCGAACACGATGAACCCGGCCGAACCCAGCCCACTGCCCGCAGCGTGAAGGCCTTCGTAGCTGACGGGCGCGTCGAGGGCGTGATCGGTGAGGACGGGATTGGACACGCCCGACAACACTGCTTTCACCGAGCGGCCCGGCCGGGTGCCGCCCCCGAGCCGACGGATGACCTCGCGCAGTGGAGTCCCCGGTTCGATTTCGCCGTATCCGGCGTGCGCGACGTCGCCGACGACGGTGCACAGCAATGGCCCGGGCGTGTCCTGGGTTCCGATGGTGCGGTACCACTCGGCGCCCCGGGTGAGGATGAGCGGCACGTTGGCGAGTGATTCGACGTTGTTCACGAGCGTCGGGTTCGCACCGACCGCGGTGGGGTCTTCGACCGGTCCGACGCCCGCCGACCAGCCTTCTTGGGGGGTGGTCGCATAGAGGCCGTGGAGGTACGGCGGGAGCCAACGTGGGAGGGGATCGTTGCCCTCGATCACCTCGAGGAGAGCCTTCTCCTCACCGAAGAGATATTCCTCGGGTCCGCCGACGAGCGTGACCGGGGCGTCACCGAGCAGATCAGCGGTTGCCATTTCGTGCAACGCTCGTTCGAGCGCGTCGATCTCGGGCGTGAAGGAAGCCTTGACGGCGATGAATGCTTCGCGCGCTCCGATGACGGTGGCCGCCACCGCCAGACCTTCGAGCACTTGATACGGATTCGTTCGCATCAACGGACGGTCCTTGAACGTTCCTGGTTCGCCCTCGGCGCCGTTGGCAACGACGTATCGGTCGCCGAGTCCCGGTCCGCCGGCGGCGACCGACCGCCATTTCGCCGCAGTCGGGAACCCGCCGCCGCCTCGTCCGCGCAGACCCGATCGTTCGAGTTCGTCCAGCACCCAGGCGGCGCCACGACTTCGCGCCGCCGCGATCGCAGATCCTCCACCCGCGGCGATGTATGCATCAAGGGACGCCACCGGTCTGGTGGGCAACAACAATCCCGCGTTTGTCATGGTCAACCGCCTCGGCCGAGCGACATTTGCCGCGGACCCGCACCATCAAGAGTTGCTCTAGAGGATACTAGAAAAATATGGCCGTGCGCCATCCGGTGGCCCCGGAGGGGTCTATGTTCGCATTCGGTTCGTTATAGAATCAAGCGCGCGTGGAGTTCAGCAGCGACGAAGGGCAGGCCAATGCCGAACGAATCGGATGAGGGACAACGGGACGACATCGGTGCGCTCGGCGCGTTGGCCGAACCCACCCGCCGTGCGCTCTACGAGTACGTCGTGGACCAGCGCGAGTGGGTCGGCCGCGAGCGAGCGGCCGATGCGGTCGGCATTCAGCGGGGCATCGCCGCCCATCACCTCGATCGGTTGGTCGACGCGGGCCTGCTCGAGGTCGACTATCAGAGGCTGAGCGGTCGTCAAGGTCCGGGGGCGGGCCGGCCGGCGAAGGTATACCGGCGTGCGCCGGAAGAGTTCGGCGTCAGTCTCCCGGCGCGGCACTACGAACTCGCCGGACGGCTGCTCGCCGTCGCCGCGGATCGGTCTCGACACGACGGCACGCCGATCGACGCGACGATTGCCGAGGCCGCCAGGGAGGAGGGGAGGCTCATCGGTACCGCGGCGCGCGCGCGGCTGGGCAGGCGTTCGGGACGCGCCACGCGTCGCGCTCGTCTGTTCGACGAACTCCGCGCACGCGGGTACGAGCCCGAGACCCGCGCCGACGGCGTCACGGTGCTGCACAACTGTCCGTTCCATCGCCTCGCCCAGGAGCACACGGAGCTCATCTGCGGCATGAACCTCTGTGTGCTCGACGGTGTCCTCGGCGAACTCGAAGATCTGGGTCTCAAGGCCGAGCTCGAACCCGAGGCCGGCTACTGCTGCGTCAGGCTGCACGATCTCTGACAAGTGTTCCGCGCGACGGCGGATCTCCCAGCCACGACGGACGTCTCCTCCGGAACCAAGCCGATATCGGCGCATCGACCGCGAGCATCGCCCCCGAAGCGCAGCGCGTGCACACCCCGAAGGCCATGGTCGTATGGTGCTCAGCGAGCGGTGCGTAGGAGCAACGCAGCACGTCCGGCGGTGTCGACCACCCACAGAACGATCGCAACGACGGCGATACCGGGCGCGCCTACCACGAACGCGACGGCCGCCACGTTCGCCGCGCCGAGGCCGAACCAGGATCGTGTCGTTCGGAAACCGGCGGTCAGCCGCTGATGACCGCCGGCCCGGAGCACGGGTCCGAGGTACGCAACCGCGCTGGCCAGGATCTGCGCGTAGCCGCCGACGACCAGCACCGCGACGACCGTTGGGGTGAACACCCCACCCCCATGTCTCGCCTGCCATGCCAGCGTGATCGCCGACCCGGCCCACCACGAGACGCCGGCGCCGAGCTGCAGAAGACGCGGACCCGCCCACCGCAACTGCTTCATCCGTATCGGCGGCATGAGGGCAGCGATGCCAATGACGAAGACTGCATACCCGCCGAGTCCGAACGTCGCGACCGTCGACGAGCCGACCAGGAAACCGACGGCGGTCGCGCCCAGGCTGGTCGCGAGCCCCGAGAGCACCACCCGCTGCGCGCGCGGACTCGCGCGTGAGGCCATCTTCACGCGCGCCTGCGTCGCCGCAAAGAACGGGAGTGTTCCTGCGATCACCAAGCCGACGAGTCCGAGCAGGTTGAACGTCAGGTGCGCGGCGCGTACGCGTGCGTACATCGGCGAGTCCAGTCCGATCGCCATCGCGATGCCGAGCGCGCATCCGATGAACCCGGACGCCAGCGCAGCGAGATAGGCATGCGCCGCCTCGTCGAACCGTCGTTGGACCCCGCCGGCCACAATCAGCCGGAGCGAGATTCCGAGCAGGACCAGCGCGACCAGTACCGATACACCGCCGACCCCGAGCACGCCGCGTGGCCAGTGCAAATCGCGCGCGACCGCGAGGAGGGCGGCACCCAAGGCGAGCGACCACCGCTGCACCGCGGCGGCACGATCCGACGGCGGTGGTCCCGCCGCCCAGGTGACGGCGAACAGCTGCGTTGCGGCGGAGATTGCAAGGAGCAACGTGCCGACGAGGAAGAGGTGGAGTGGCAACCACGCGCCGGTGTGATGTGGAACGAGTAGTGCGGCCGCAGCGGCCACCGCGAAACCGGCGGCGAGGACCAGGGTGGACCGCGCCTGACGCTGCACCACCGCGACCCGGCCCGCGGTACCGCGGGGGTTCCCGCGCGCGGGTGCGTTGTGATCGCGCCCGGTGCCCGCGGTCGTCATGTCATGTCCATCCGAACCCCATGCTGTGGAGGGCCTCGTAGTCCATCAATGACGATCGGCGCAGCTCGACTGTGTCCGCGGTCGTACGTCCCATCGTCGTGGCCACGATCAGGTACTCCGCTCGTAACTGCCGACCGGTGAGCGGAGTCCGACCGCGAATCGGTTCCAACCGTTGATCGCGACGATCGCGAGCGTGAGCGCCACGATCTCTTCCGGGCTGAACGCAGCCTCGACTTCCTGGTAGATGTCGTCGGGTGCGGGGGATTGAGGGAGGAGCGTCAACGACTCGCACCAGGCGAGCGCGGCGCGTTCCCGTTGGGTATACACGGGTGCCTCTCGCCAGACGGTGACCAGATGGAGGCGTTGCGCCTCCATGCCGATGGCAGCCGCGTCCTTCGTGTGCATGTCCACGCAGTAACCGCACCCGTTGATCTGCGAGGCGCGGAGTTTGACGAGTTCCAGCAGCTCCGGTTCGAGCGAGCTGGAACGAACGGCGGCTTCGAGGCCGCTCATCGCCTCGATCGCGGCCGGGTAGGTTCTGCGGTAGTCGATGCGCATGCTGATCTCCTGGTTGGGTCGGTGCGCCGGCATGAACAGCGGCCTCGATTGCGGCCTGGGATGTCGGGTCAGAGCATCCCAAGCTGGAGACGGGCCGCCTCAGACATTCGGCTGATGCTCCATGGTGGGTCCCACACGAGGTTGACTTCGACGTCGTCGACGCCTGGAACCGCACGGACTGCGTTCGCGGCGTCGATCTGCAGGATGTTCCCCATGCCGCATCCGGGCGCAGTCATCGACATGTCGATCGCGATCAGACGGCCGCCGTCGGGGAGTCGCTGCTCTTCGCATCGATAGATGAGTCCGAGCTCGACGACGCTCACGGGTATCTCTGGGTCGTAGACGCTCTGGAGCGCGTCGTCGACCTGGCTCATCGCAAAGGATCCTGACTGGGGGAGCGCGGCCTCTGGTGCAGGCCGGTCCAGGCCCAGCGCGTCCGCGTCGGCGCCGGCAATTCGTAGCAGCGCGCCGGTGCTGGCTCGAACGGTGATGTTTCCGCCCAACGTCTGCATGACCCGCACGGTCTCGCCGGCGCGCAACGTGGTCGCCACGCCGATCGGAATCGTGGTCGCGATGCATTCTCGCACCAGCTGGATCGGCTCATTCGCCGGGCTCGTCATGCGGAACCCTCCGTCGAAAGTGGCGGTGTGCCCGAAGATCGCTTCGTCGCGATCGCGGCGTCCAAGTGCGAGCGCAACGTCATCGGTCCGACGGCTTCGGTCATCCCGGCGATGAACGCCCGGATCAGCAGGGTTCGGGCATCGTGTTCCGGAATCCCGCGGGTCCGGAGGTAGAAGAGCGCCTCTGAGTCGAGGCGACCGACTGCGGCACCATGCGTGCATTTGACGTCGTCGGCGAAGATCTCGAGCCAGGGACGCGTGTCCGCTTCGGCGGTCGGCTTCAGGAGCAGGCTGCGGCTCGTTTGTGCCGCGTCGGTCGCGGTGGTGCCGGGTTGCACGATGATCCGGCCGCTGAACGAGCCCCGGGCATGGTCGTCGATCACACCCTTGAATTGTTGTCGGCTCGTACATGCCGACGCGGCGTGCTCGACGGTGATGACGTTGTCGTG
>JBDUBS010000517.1:0-4917 GCA_040003875.1 Acidimicrobiia bacterium
TCGGGGGTGGTGTAACGGCAGCACGGGGTCCTTTGGAGTCCCAAGTCGAGGTTCGAAACCTCGCCCCCGAGCTGCGCGACCAAGGAGGGAAAGCATGAGTGGGTATCGGCCGTTGGCCGCGGTGGTGTTGGCAGCCGGCGAAGGTACGCGCATGCGATCGGCGACCCCCAAGGTCCTGCACCCGTTGTGCGGACGCCCGATGCTGCTGCACGTGGTGGATGCCCTGGGTGCGCTGCCCCTCGAGCGGATCGTGGTCGTGGTGGGCCACGGTGCCGAGCGGGTCACCAAGACCCTCCAGGAACAGGTCACCACCGACGTCCCGGTGGTCTTCGTCGACCAGAAGGTGCAGCGGGGCACGGGCGACGCTGCGAGCGTGGCCTTGACCGCCTTCACCGACGACCCGGACCTCGAAGGCGACGTGATCATCATGCCGGGGGACGCTCCGCTGGTGCGGCCCGAGCTGCTCGCACGACTCGCCACCGTGCACCGCGAGGCCGACGCCGCAGTCACCCTGGTCACCGCCGTGCTCGAGCCGTGGACCTGGAGCTTCGGTCGGATCGTCCGGGACTCCCAGGGCCGGGTCGACCGGATCGTCGAGCGCACCGACGCGACCGCCGACGAGCTCGAGCTGGCGGAGGTCAACACGTCGATCTATTGCTTCCGGCGCAGCCTGTTGGCCCCGGCACTCCGACGACTGAGCCCCGAGAACGCGCAGGGCGAGTACTACCTGACCGACGCGGTCGCGGTCCTGCGCGAGGCGGGTCACCTCGTGGTCGCGGTCCCGGCCGACGATCCCGCCGCCGCGCGGCACGTGAACGACCGCGCCCAACTGGCGACGGCCGAGGCAATGCTCCGCGCCCGGATCAACGAGCGATGGATGAGTGACGGGGTGTCGATGGTGGATCCGGCCGCCACCTACGTGGACGCCACCGTGAAGCTCGCACCCGACGTGCGTCTCCTGCCGGGGACGATCCTCGAGGGGAGCACGCAGATCGCGAGTGGTGCTGTGATCGGTCCCGACACCCGCCTCGTCGACACGATCGTCCACGAACGCGCGGTGGTGCAGAACACCGTCGCCCGCGATTCGGTGATCGGCGAGGACTGTGCCGTTGGGCCCTACGTCTCGCTCCGCGCCGGAACGCACCTCGCGGCCGGGTCGCACGTCGGGACCTTCGTCGAGACCAAGAACGCCGAGATCGGCGAGGGCGCCAAGGTCCCGCACCTCTCGTACATGGGCGACGTACAGATCGGGCCCCGGGCCAATGTCGGCGCCGGCACCATCACGGCCAACTACGACGGCACCGACAAGCACCCGAGCACGATCGGAGCCGACGTCCGTATCGGGTCCAACTCGGTGCTCGTCGCGCCGGTGACGGTCGGCGACGGTGCGCACACCGGCGCGGGATCGGTCGTGACCCACGACGTCGAACCCGGCACCTTGGTCAAAGGGGTGCCCGCCCGACCCGACCCGGTGTGGGCCGAGCGGAGAGACGAAGCAGCCAAGCAGGATCGCGCGGAGGACGAAGACTGATGGAACTCACGCCCACCAAGACCTTCCAGCTGTTCGCCGGTTCGGGGAATCCCGAGCTGTCCAACGAGATCGCGGCGAGCCTCGGGGTGCCACTCGGCGACGTCACGTTGTCGCGCTTCGCCAACGGCGAGCTGTACTGCCGCCTCGGCGAGAACGTGCGCGGCGCCGATGTGTTCGTGCTCCAAGGTCACTGCGACCCGATCAACGACCACATCATGGAGCAGTTGATCATGATCGACGCGCTGAAGCGCGCGTCGGCGCGGCGGATCACCGCGGTGTGTCCGTTCTACGGATACGCGCGTCAGGACCGGAAGGCCGAAGGACGCGAGCCGATCACCGCCCGTCTACTCGCCGACCTCTTCACCGTCGCCGGCGCCGACCGCGTCGTGGTCGTCGACCTCCACACCGGTCAGATCCAGGGCTTCTTCGACTTCCCGGTGGACCACCTCACCGCGGTGCCGCTACTCGCCGACCACTTGGTGGGCACGCTCGACCGCAACACCGAGGTCACCGTGGTCTCGCCCGACGCCGGCGGCGGCAAGCTCGCCCGTCGGTTCGCGAACTGCCTCGACGGCCACGGTGTTCACGCCGACCTCGCGTTCATCGACAAGCGCCGGCCGAAGGGGACGCACAACGTCGCGGTCGCCACCGAGGTGGTCGGTCTGGTCGAGGGCCGCCAGTGCATCCTGATCGACGACATGATCGACACCGCGGGCACCGTCGTCAGTGCGGCCGAGCTGCTCATGAGCCGTGGTGCCGCGTCGGTGTCGATCCTCGCCACCCACGGGTTGCTCTCGGGCCCGGCGGTCGATCGCTTGAAGAACGGGCCGATCCGTGACGTCGTCGTCACCAACTCGTTGCCGGTGCCGTCGGAGAAGCACTTCGACGCGCTCACGGTGCTGTCGATCGCCCCGATCGTCGCCGAGGCGCTGGCCGCGGTGTTCGAGGAGCGCAGCGTCTCGGAGCTCTTCAGCGGCGACAACAACTAGCCCGGCGCCCGGATTTGCTGCGGTTCGGCCCCCGACTGGGTCCGATGGTTTGGTCTGGAGGGTCCGCCTCGACCAGAATGCACGCCTCTCCACCGCACGACTCTCGTGTGCACCTTCTCGAAGGATCTGACGCGCCATGTCTGACATCACCCTCAACGTCGAGCCCCGTACCGAGCTCGGTTCGGGACCCGCCGGCCGGTACCGCCGCGACGGCAAGATCCCGGCGACCGTGTACGGCCTCGAGGCCGACCCGCAGTCGGTGCTCGTCGGTGCCCGGGAGCTCGAGCGCATCCTCCACGGCGCGAGTGGCGCCAACACGCTGATCACGCTCAACCTCGCGGAGGGGAACGCGCTCGCCCTGGCCCGCCAGATCCAACGCCACCCGACGCGCAACGAACTCGTCCACGTCGACTTCGTGCGGATCCGCCGCGACGTCGCCGTCACCGCCGACATCCCGCTCCACGTCGAGGGTGAGGCGCCCGGCGCGCGCGCAGGGGGGCTGCTCGAGCAGCTGCTGTTCTCGGTCACCATCGAAGCCATGCCGGGCAGCATCCCGAACTCGCTCACCATCGACGTCTCGGCCCTGGAGCTCGGCGACCAGATCCACGTCTCCGACCTCCCCATCCCCGCGGGGGTCACCCTCCAGCACGAGCCCGAGGAACTCGTCGTGCAGGTCGCGATCCCGCGCGGCCTCGATGACGTCGAGGGCGAAGGCGAAGAGGGCGAAGGCGATGGCGAAGGCGGTACCGAGGCATCCGGCGACGGCGACGCCGACGGCTCCGGCGGCGACGCGGAGTAATCCGTGGCGTTGCGTCGCGGCGGCGAACGACGCGGCACGCCCGCCGATTATCTGGTCGTCGGGCTCGGCAATCCCGGCGCCGAATACGCGAAGACGCGCCACAACGTCGGGGCCGAGGTGGTCGAGTTGCTCGCTCGTCGACACGGGGCTTCACTCCGCAAGGGCAAGGAACGCGCGCAGGCCGACGAGGTTCGGATCGAGGGCCTGCGGGTCGCGCTCGCGATCCCCCTCACCTACATGAACGACTCGGGCGACGCCGTCCGCCTGCTGGCGCACCGTTATGGCGTGGAGCCGGAACGGATCGTGATCGTCCAGGACGAACTCGACCTTCCGGTTGCGGCACTCAAGCTCAAGGCCGGCGGCGGACTCGCGGGTCACAACGGCCTGCGCTCCATCAAGGCCCACCTGCACACCGATACGTTCCTGCGGGTCCGTATCGGGGTCAGCAAGCCGGAGAGCAAGGAGCGCGGCGTCGACCACGTCTTGAACAAGTTCGCGAAGCGCGAGCGGACCGAGATCGACGTCACGATCGAACAGGCTGCGGACGCGGTCGAGGCGATCGTCCGCGACGGCATCGCGGTGGCGATGAATCGCTACAACTGAGGCCCGCTACGCGTCCGATACCGGAGTCCCAGGCGGCGCGCCGGTGACCGTCGGCGCGGGGATGGCCTTGGTCAGTGACCGAGCGAACGCCTCGAGATCGTCCCAGACCGGAACTTCGGGGTACCTGGCCGCAGTGGCTGCGCCCTTGCCGGTCCGTACGAGCGCCGGGCGGCACCCGAACCGCTGCGCCGCCTCCACATCGCGGGCGGCGTCCACCACGAACCAGGTCGCGCCGAGTTCGAAGCCGAGGTCGGCCTGGGCCTGCTCGAGGAGCAACGTGTCCGGCTTGCGGCACCGACAGTGGTCGGTCGGCGCGTGGGTACACACGTACCAGTGGTCGACCACGTGGCCGAGGCGCCGGTCCAACTCCCGATTGACGGCGTCGAGTGTGGTTCGATCCATCCAGCCGCGGCCTACCGCAGACTGGTTGGAGATCACGGTGAGTGAGTAACCGGCCGACCGTAGCATCTCGCATCCGGCGTGGGCCCCGGTCTCGATCTGGAGGTCTTCGACCCTGCGTACCGAGGTCGTGAGATCGACATTGAGTACGCCGTCCCTATCGAGCAGGATCATCCGGTTGCTACCCTCAAGCACTGTCCTGGGCCCGTCGAGAGACTCTGCGTGAACTTCGAAGAGGATATTCGCGAACATCAAGCGATGATGGCGGGGCTCGTCGCGATGGGCCCCACAGTACGTGATGTCGCGCTGGCGATGATCGAGCGCGTGCAGGCCGGCGGGACCGTGTTCTGGTTCGGGAACGGCGGTAGTGCGGCGCAGGCGAGCCATTTCTCCACCGAACTGGTCGGGCGGTTCGAGCGGGAGCGCGCGGGGATACGTTCGTACGCGCTGGTGTCCGATCCGTCCCTGATCACGGCGATCGCGAACGACTACTCCTTCGACGTCGCGTTCGCGCGTCAGATCGAATCCCTGTGTCGGGCCGGCGACGTCGTGGTCGGTCTCTCGACCTCCGGTAACAGCGACAACGTGCTGCGTGG
>JBDUBS010000472.1:0-4904 GCA_040003875.1 Acidimicrobiia bacterium
CCGCGGCCTGCGATCCGGACCGCAAGGGCCGCCAGCGTCGATGAATCGACGCCGAACTCGTTGTCTACCCGGACATCGGACACTGGTGGGCATGGGAACGGGCGCAAGACACGGCTGCTGCGCTCACCCGACTCTGGACATGACGAAGGCGCAGACCGAGGTCTGCGCCTTCGACGAAGTCTGGTGGTGCGGGCGAAGAACTACTTGCTCTTCTTCTTCGTGCTCGCGGTCTTCGCCTTGCCATCCAGTGCCCGCTTGAAGGACTTCGGGTCCGGCTTGTCGAACACCGTGCCGCCGATGCGCCCTCCGAGTTCCGCGCATTCACCGGCGAACACGCCCCAGCTGCACTCCCAGCCCGGCACGACCCAGTCGTGCACCATCCAGATGTCGGCCAAGGCAGCCTTCTTGCCTCCCCGGGCCTCACACTCTTTCTTGCTCGTCGACTCATTGCCGATGACCACGCCGGTGGAGTTGATGCAGAGGCCACCGTTGGCATTGTGCTGGTGCCACATGTCGTTCGGTCCGGCGAAGCCCTCGGGCGGTCCACCCGGGTGGAGGAGCAGGAAGCTCAGGCCGACGATCTTGGCGTCCGGCGTGTCGCCGTCGTAGAGCAACTCGGACGGCGCCGACGGGTCGAACTTCCCGACCAGGCTGGTGTTGGTGTAATGCGCACCGATGCACGGGACGTACACGGTCGACTTGCGGTAGCCGCCCGCCTCGGCCGCCGCGACCGTCGGGAACTTGTCGGCCACGCCACGCGCCTGGGTCTGCTGCTGCTCCAGCGTCACCCGGTCCGCCTGCGAAACGGGGTACTGGTAGAGCGGTCCACGGTGGTCGTGACCCTCCGCGTCCTTCTTGACCTGACCGACCGAAGCGGGTGGGCCGGACTTCTCACACGGCGAGTCTCCGGTAAGCGCGCCGTCGATGGTTTTCATGGTTCCTGGCTTCAGGCTGGTGCCACCCTTGCCGTGGTGCACGCCGTTCCCGCACATGTCCATACCGGACATCTCCTGGCACTTCGGCGCCTTCTTGCTCTTGCTCTTCGAGGAGTCGTGGGCGAAGGCCGGCACAGCGGCGAGCGCCACCGCCGATGCAATCGCGATACCCGCGAGCACGCGCCGCCCGCGATGACGAAGAGGCCGAGAAGCCATGGTGTTTCCCCCCGAGAAAGATTGCACGACCCGTGCAATGTAGGCGCGAAAGCGACGGCTGTCACGTCGCGTCGGAAAGGCCTTCCCAACCGGCGGGGGGTGGGGCCAGCCGCCACAGCTGTTCGGGCGCACCGAGTTTCGGTCCGATCTGCCAGTCGGCCTCGAGCGCTCGCATCTGCGATCGGTAGCAGCCCAGCGCCCGCCGCTTGGCGCCGTCACCGCCCTCGGTGTCGACTGCGACCGGAGTCGGCCACACGTTACGGCGGAACAACGTGCTGACCCGCCAGGCGAGCAACCCCGGGATGTGCTTGTAGCCCGAGTCCTCGTAGCAGAACCAGGCTGGATCCGGATACCGGTCGCGTACCGCCATCCCGGCGTCGTGCGTCGCTCCGTGGTCGGGATTGGCGAGTCCGAACGGGAGGAACACTGCGGTGGGATCGAGCGCGCGGATCGCCGCGTCCAACGGATCGGTGGTCCGATCGGGACCCACCCAGTCCGGCCGCTCCAAGTACTGGTGCTCCACGACATCGAGCCAGACCGGACGCGCACCGACCTCGGCGAGCGCCGCTTCGTCCTCCTGCCGGCGGGCGGCGAGGACGTCGTCGCCCACGCCGAACCCGCTGATGGCGTCCCAGTGGGTCGTCGGGTCGGGATAGGCAGCGGGATGACCTGCAGAGCGCGTGACGACGGTGACCCCAGGATGCAGGGCCATGAACCGACCGCAGCCGAGTACGGCGTCGTCGAGATGCGGCGAGACGATCACCACCCGTTCGAACTCGCCGCCGCGGGCAGTCCCCAGTCGCGCATGTCCGATACCGGTGCCGCCATCCGGTGAGCGTGGCACGCCGAGCGACGCCCGTCATGCCCGCGGGGGCTCGACTATCGCCGGGCCTCGTCCGGTTCGTACACTTCCGGGGCCGCCACCGGCACCCTCCGTATGCCTTCCCGCCTCTGGATTACCCTGCTCGCCGCGATCGCGCTCATCGTCGGCTCGGTTGGCATCGCCAGCGCGATCCCGACCGATTCGGAGTCCGGTGCGGGCAAAGCCACCGAGGTCCTCGGCGCCCGACTCGTCTCGCCGGTGGTCCACCAGGCTCCGAGCTCCACCCTCCCGTCGACGACCACCACGAGTACGACCACCACGAGTACGACGACGACAACCACGACGAGCCTGCCGTCTGCGCTTCGGCCCGGGCCACTCGCGCAACCGTCGCCGTCGGTACCGGTCACATTCACGCAGACCACCCCCGCGATCGATCGTGTGCCCACGACCGACAAGGTGATCTTCCTCGGTATCGACGACGGCCTCGTTCGCGACCCCGACGTGCTGGCCCTCCTCCAACGGGAGCGGGTCCCGCTGACGCTGTTCCTCGTCCGGCAACCCGCGCTCGACGGCCAGGAGTACTTCCGTGCCATGCAGGCGGCGGGCGCAACGATTCAAGCGCACACGATCAGCCACCCGCAGATGAAGACACTCGGGTCGAGCGACCAGACCCACCAGGTCTGCGGCGACCTCGGCGAGCTCCAGACCTGGTACGGCGCCCGACCCACGCTGTTCCGTCCGCCCTACGGAGAATGGAACGAGACCACCCGCGCCGCGGTGCACAGCTGCGGACTGCGGGCGCTCGTACTCTGGCGCGGGGCCACCAACGACGGCCGGCTCGATCTCATCGGTGGACCCGACTACCACCCGGGCGACATCCTGCTCATGCACTTCCGCAAGGACCTGCTGGAGAACCTGAAGTTGGTCTTCGCCCGGGCTCGGGCCCAGGGGTACAAGATCGGTCGCCTCGAGGACTACCTCGGCTCGGGACCGCCTCACCCGATGTTCTCGGCCCGCTGATCCCGCAGCACCACGCTTGGGGAAATCCGGTGGCGACGAAATACTTCGTGAGACTAATTTGTTACACGAACTATGCCGACCAAAGCCTCCTCTTCGCTGAAGCAACGGCCCGCCGACCAGGAACTGGCGGGCCGCCTGCGGCTCGCGGTTGCCCGCCTGCACCGCCGGATGCGCCAGAGCGCGGACTCGGGTCTGACCATCTCCCAACTCTCGACCCTCGCGACCATCGACCAGCAAGGCCCGATGACCTTGGGCGCGCTCGCCCGGGTGGAACAGGTCCAACCGCCGACCGTCACCGCACTCACCGCCAAACTCGAAGCCGCCGGCCTCGTCGTGCGGACCATCGACCCCGACGATCGCCGAATTCATCGGGTGGCGATGAGCCCGGCCGGCACCAAACTGCTCGCCCAACACCGCAACCGCAAGAACGCCTTCCTCGACCGTCGGCTCCGCCAGCTCAGCGACACCGACCGCGAGGTCCTCTCCCACGCCGCGGCGATCATGGAGCGTCTGGCTCAGCCCGAGCCGGGAACCGGGCGGACGGGATCGGCGTGAACCGGATCCGTCGCGCCGGGCAGCAGACCTTCCGGTCACTCGAGACACCCAACTACCGCAAGTACCTCGTCGGCCAGATGGTCTCCGCGAGCGGCACCTGGGTGCAGCAGACTGCGCTCACCTGGCTGGTCGTCCGGATGACCCACGGCAACGGCCTGGCCGTCGGGACCGTCGTCGCTCTCCAGTTCTTCCCCGTGATGTTGGGTGGCGCATGGGCCGGCGTGCTGGCCGATCGCCTCGACAAGCGTCGATTGCTCGTCGCCACGTCGGCCGGCGCGGCGATCTGTGCCGCGATCATGGGCGCGCTCGTGTTGACCGGGTCGATCGAACTCTGGATGGTCTACGCACTCGCGGCAAGTTTCGGGGTCGCCACGGCTCTCGACAGCCCGGCCCGACGGGCGTTCGTCACCGAACTCGTGCCCGACCACCACGCCGCGAACGCCGTGAGCCTCAACAGCTCGGTGTTCACCGCCGCCCGGGTGATCGGACCAGCGGTGGCCGCGGTGTTGATCGCCACTGCTGGAATCGGTTGGTGCTTCGTCGCGAACGCGCTGTCGTTCATCGCAGTGATCGCGGCATTGATGAAGATGGACCTGTACGCCATCAACCGCGTCGCCGCGGTCGTCCGCCAGCGCGGGCAGCTCGTCGACGGCCTCCGGTACGTCTGGGGTCACCAGGCGTTGCGGACGACGCTGCTGCTCACCGCCATCATCGGCACCCTGTCGTTCAACTTCCAGGTGACGGTCTCGCTGATGGCACGCACCGCATTCCACGGCGGAGCCAGCACGTTCGCGACGCTCCTCGCGCTCATGAGTGTCGGCGCGGTGGTCGCGTCGCTGTATGTCGCTCACCGCGAACGGGTCACGACGCGGTTCGTGATCGTCGCTGCGCTCACCCTCGGCGTGACCATGATGATCGCGGCGGCGACGCCCTCGATCGTGGTGTTCGCGATCGTCCTCGTTCCCATGGGCGCGTCGTCGATCGGGTTCCTCTCCGCCGCCGGCGCCCTCGCCCAGAGTCGAGCCGAGCCCGCGTACCGGGGTCGGGTCGCAGCCCTGTTCGCGGTGGCGTTCCTGGGTTCCACGCCGATCGGGGCGCCGATCATCGGTGCGGTGTCACAAATCTTCGGACCCCGTTCGGGTCTCGTGGTCGGCGGAGTCACCGCCCTGGTGGCCGGCGGACTCGCGCTCCGCGGTCTCAACCAACGGGTCGCGGCCAGGCCGCGTGCGGCATCGATCTGACGAACGCCTCGCTCGCATGCACATCTACGATGCGGATCTCACTGCGAGAGGGACTCCATGCACGTTCCGTTGACCACGCTCGATTTCCTGCACCGGGCCGAGACCGTGTTCGGT
>JBDUBS010000266.1:0-4890 GCA_040003875.1 Acidimicrobiia bacterium
GAGTAGCCGAGCACGCTGGCGGCATTGGCCGCCTTGTCGGTCGAGATGTTGACGAAGTGGGTGACGCCCGCGCCGGCGGCGGCGTCGAGCACGCTCAGGGTGCCCCAGACGTTGCTCTTCAGGGCTTCCGACGGATGCGACTGGAGGAGCGGAAGGTGCTTCAGTGCCGCCGCGTGGAACACGACGTCCGGCTTGATCTCGGCGAAGAGGCGGGCCACCCGGGCGCGATCGCGGATGTCGAGCAGGATCAGGGAATCGGAGTCGAGGAGCGCTCGTCCCTCGAGGGAGAGTTGCACGCCGTGGAGGCCCGACTCGTCCCGGTCGATCATCACCAGCCGGCCGGGCGCGAATGCCGAGAGCTGGCGGCAGAGCTCCGAGCCGATCGAGCCGCCGGCGCCGGTCACGATGACCGTCCGGCCACGGATGTAGTCCGAGACGCTCTGCAAGTCGGTCTCGACCTTGTGCCGGCCGAGGAGGTCGGCCTCGGTCGGCTCGCGCAGGTCGCCGACGCGGACCTCACCGCCGAGCAACTCACGGACCGACGGCACGACCTTGACGTCGAGGCCCGCCGCTCGCGCGTCGTGTGAGAGGTCACGGACGAGGGCGCCGTCACCGGTGGGCACCGCCATGATGAGGGTCCGGGCGCCCATTCGTTCGGCGACGGTCGCGATGTTGGAGCGGTCACCGAGCACTCGCACGCCGCGGATGGTGAGGTTGCGCTTGCGCGGGTCGTCGTCGAGCAACGCGACGGGCACGTACGGGCTGTCGGAGTCGAAGAGCATGGCGCGGATGGTGCGCTCGCCGCCGTCGCCGGCACCGAAGATGATGGCGCGCTCGCGGTCATGGGCGAGGGAGCGACGTTGCTGTTCGAGAAGCTGGCGGGCGATGTAGCGCGCGCCGCCCATCCCGACGAACGCGATGATGCCGGCGCCGATGACCGCACTGATCGGCGCCGGGCGTTCGCCTGGTACGACGAGGTCGATGGCGGCGAGGGCGAGCGTCGAGACGACCGTGGCACGCGCGAGGGCGGCGACTTCCTCGAACGAACCGTTGACCCACCAGCCGCGGTAGAGGCCGGTCCAATATCCGGTCACAGACTGGAGGACGATCGCCGGCAGCAGCAGCACCGCGAGATTGAACGCCTGGACCCGAGTGACGTTGAAGTCGAGGCGGAGCAGGGCGGCTGCGTAGAGCGCCACCACCCAGACGAGGCAGTCGGCGCTCATGCGCGCCAGGCGCTTACTCGTCCGCAGCTTCTCCACTGGCGCTCGCAGCACTCCCGGCACAGACATCAGATGCAGCACCCGGAAGGGCAACGACGCCCCGTGTACGCTCGCCCCGCGTCGTGCACCCGGCCCCCCAGCCGCCATGGATAAGGGCGACATTGTGGCCGCATTTCGTGGCCGAATGCAAGAGAAAGATTCACCGACCGTGGCAAAATTTGGGGATTTGGGATCGCTCTGGGTCGCCGGGACCATTGCTCGTGGACGGTCATCCTCATGAGCCCGTTCACGACGCTCATCGACTTTCCGGGGTTCCGAGACGGCTTCTCGGTGGGGTTGGCGCTGACCGCGGTGGTTCTCGCCGCGGGATTCGGTCTCACGATGCTGCCGCGACGGAGTCATGCGCCGATCGGGCTGACCGGACCGGCCTGGGTGATTGCGTGCCTCCTCGTCGTCGGGGGCGGTTTCGGCTACCGGGAACTCGACACCTTCCCGAGCGGGATGCTCTGGGGCCTGGTCGCGCTGTTCGTGGCGGGCGAACTGGCCGACCGGACGCCGAATCCGAAGCTGCTCGGCGCGCTCCTCGCGGTCACCGGCGCCGCGCTGGTCGGGGTGTCGAGCGACTTCCCGGGGCCGTCGTGGTCGCGGAACCTGGTAATCGCCACGATCATCGTCGCGTCGCCACTCGCGGCCGACCTCGACCGCCGGAGCGCACGTCTCGGTCTCGGTCCGCTGCTGTGGCTCATCACCGTGGCCGGCCTCTACTGGACCGTCCCCGACACCGAACGGGTTCGTCCGCTGATCGGTGCCGCGGTACCGCTGGCTTTCACCGGGTGGCCGAAGCGGTTGAGTCGCATGGGTGCCGGCGGTATCAGCGCCGCGATTGCACTGTTCGTGTGGGCGGCCGCGTTCGAAGGGCGCGGCCGGCCCGGGTCGATCGTCGGCGCGGTCGCGTCCCTGGGACTGTTCGTGGTCGAACCGATCGGACGAATGCTCGCGAAGGGTCGGATCGCGTCACTGTCGCGCTCGATCCGCATCGGAGTCTTCGAGTGGTGCGTGGTCGGCGCGCAGTTCCTCATCGTCGGGTACGCGTCGCGGGTCGCCGGATTCTCGGAAACGGGCGGTGACGCGTTGGTGCTCTTGCTGCCTGCGCTCCCGTTCGCGATCGCGATCGGTGGGGTCGTGCGGGTGTCCAAGCGGCTTCGCCCGCGCGGCTCGTCTACGTCGACCGGCCGGCGTCGGAATCACTCCCGGTCGTGAGCAGACCCGCCCGCACGACAACGATTGTGACCACGAACGCGGTGCCGACCGTGATCGTGAGCGCGACGCCCGGCGCGGCGCGAGTCGCGGCGAGTCCGACCGCGCCGAGGAGGACCTGAGCCGCGACCACGACCATGGTCGAACCGCCGATGCTCATCCCTCGGTCCACGAGCTGGTCGTAGACATGGCTGCGGTCGCCGCTGAGGAGCGGCCGGTGGGCGCGGAGGCGCCGGACGATGGCAATGGCGGTGTCGGCGACGGGCACGGCGACGAGCAGCGGCACCGCCCACCAGATCGACCACCGGGTGGCGGAGTGACGGGTGAGGGCCGGCAGCAGCGCGATGGTGGTGCCGACGAAGTACGCACCGGCATCGCCGAGGTAGATGCGTGCGGGTGGACGGTTGAGCACGAGGAAACCCAGGAGGGCACCGGCGAGTCCGAGGCCCAACGGGGTCGCCGCCCCGCCCAGGACCGCGAAGGCCGAGCCGATCGCGATTCCGACGCCTGCCGCTAGTCCGTCCTGACCGTCGAGCAGGTTCACTGCGTTCAGGAGTCCGAGCACCAACAGCGCGGTCGCGATCCGTGCAAGTGGTGGACCGGGGACAACGAGCGCGCTGCCCGCCGCGATAGCGAGTTCGACGGCGATGCGCACGCTGACCGCGAGTGGGCGCAGGTCGTCGGCGAGACCGAGGAGGAGCGCGGCCGCCATGGGGACGAGCACCAGCGGGCGACCAGTGAGGATCGCCCCGCCCGCCGCGGCGACGGCGACCGCGACGCCCCCGAGGTATGCGATCGGCACCCGCTGGGGCTTGAGCTCGCCGGGCCGGTCCACGATGTCGAACGCGATCGCGACCCGACGCGCGATCGGGGTCAGGATCAGCCCGCCGGCCAGCCCGACCACCACGGCTACGACGCCGTCCACACCAACACCTTCGATTCCCGACCGGGGTGGACCTCGAGTCCGACCGCGGCGCGATATCCGGCGGCCTCGTACATCGCGATGGCCGGACCGTTGTCGGCCGTCGTGACCACCTTCGCGGCGGCGATGGCGTGCCGTTCGAACTCGGCGGTGGCCGCCCTGACCAGTGCAGTGCCGATGCCCTGGCCCGACTGTTCCGGCGCCACCGCCACGGCCAGGATCTCGGCGGCCGGGAGTTCGGCCGTGGCGTTGGGGTACTTCAGCGTCTCGACGATCCGCGGGATCGCGCGCACGACACGGGGAGCGGCGCTGATCGCGGCGATCACGCCGTCGCGCACGAGGAACGTGCGGTAGAGCACCGAGAGATTCGCGACGCCGGCGACGAAGCCCACCACCTCACCGTCACGTTCGTCGACCAGCACGAACGCTTCGGGTGTCCGCAGGACCCGTCGGTAGAGCCGACGGAGGAACGAGGTGCCCAGGCTGCTGAGGAAACCCTCGCTGATCCGGGTCACGTGCAGGTCGGCCACCCGGGGCAGGTCGGTGGCGGTCGCGAGCCGGATGGTCATCGCGAGGCCTTTCGTCGCGACGGTCGTGCGAGCAGTCGGTCGTAGGTGCGCAGCGTGATGTCGACGATGGCCCGATCGTCGAACTCGGCGCGCGCCTTCGCGACAGCAGCGCGTCCCATCGCGATCCGCAACGGAGTGTCGTCGGCGATGGAGCTGATTGCCGTCGCCAAGGCAACTGCCGAGCGAGGCGGCACGAGGATCCCGGTGGTTCCCGTTGCCACGACCTGGCGGCAGCCGCGGATGTCGGTGGCAACGACCGGGAGCCCGGACGCGGCGGCTTCCATCGCGGAACGGGGAAACCCCTCACGGTGGGAAGCGAGCACGTAGAGGTCCATGGCGGGGTAGAGGTCTTCGACGTCGTCACGGAGACCGACGAACGTGATGTCGGCCTGCGCGCCGATGGCATCGAGGTCGGCGCGCGAGAGTTGATCGGCCTTTGCTTCGTCGAGACCCCCAGCTACGACGAAACGAACACGGGGCTGGTGGCCGCGCAGACACCGGGCGGCCGCGAAAAGTTCCCGGTAGCCCTTCTCCCAGACGAGCCGACCCACCGCGCCACACACGATGTCGTCCGGTCCGGCGCCCCACTCGACCCGGACGTCGGCGCGCCGTGTGGGATCGATGCGATCCGGGCGGAAGCGATCGAGGTCCACGCCGTTACCCAACACCGTGAGCTTGTCCGCCGCGACTCGCAAGGATCGCAGTGTCGATATGTCCTCGGGGTTCTGGACCAGTTCGGCATCCGATGCCATCGCCGCGAGCCGTTCCAGCGAGTACACCGCAGCTCGCTTGACGAGGCGGTCCTCTGGGGTCGCGTAGAGGCCGTGCACCGTATTCACAATGGCGGGTACGTGCGCAGCGCGCGCCGCGAGTCGACCGTAGACCCCGGGCTTCGGGTTGTGAGTGTGCACGATGTCGG
>JBDUBS010000628.1:0-4890 GCA_040003875.1 Acidimicrobiia bacterium
CGCCCGCCGGCGCGCGGCTCGGATCCATGACCGTCGGTTGCACGACGATCGCGTACGGCCGCTCCGGATGACGGCCGGCGTGGACCTCGGCCTCGGCTACCGCAATCTCGTCCACTCGACCGCCGACGTGCACGGTGCCGGCCGTGCGGACCTCGAGGTTGGTCCACGGGATCGGACCGTGCAGCGCCCAGTCGATCTTGAAGACACCCGGGCCGTAGCGGAAGCGGGTGAGCGCCCGGCGGTACCGACCTGCGAGGCGATCGCCGGCGATGCGGAGTACCTGCCGGGGGGTGAGATCGAGCAGTGTGGCGCGGGCCGGGGGAAGGTCGGCCAGACTCGCGACCTCGTGATTCGTCACGATCTCGCCACCGAGGTCCGTGAAGATTCCGCCCAGGGCATCGGCGAGATGTTGGCTACCACCCCGCGTGACCGGCCACCCGCTCGCGTGCGCGAGGAGGCCGAGGAAGAGCCCGTAGCCGGCGGTGCCCGCGCTGGTGAGCGGTTGGATTGCGTGTGCCGCGGTCCCCGCGAGGAGCGCGCGGGGTTCGTCGCCGTCGAACTGTGACGCCAGCGCAGCAGCGCTGCGGATCGCGTGTCGGCCAAATGAGGCCGCGCGAATCGGTGCGCTCGGAAACTGGAACGGCGACAAGAAGGTCTCGACGAGGCCCGACGCGCGATCGACCATCGGACCCATGAGTCGTTGATAGTGACGGGCATCACGGGGTCCGAAGGCAGACGCGGTCGCGGCGACGTCGCGCCGGAGGATCGCGGCGCGGCCGTCGTCGAGGGGATGCGCGAAGGGGACCTCGGGGTGGACCCACGCAACGCCGTGTTCGGCAAGCGGGAGGTCGGCGAACGCGGGCGACGCGACGCCGAGTGCCTGCACCGTCGAGCAGATGTCGTGGACGAAACCCGGTTGGGTGAGCTCTGCGGATCGCGTGCCACCGCCGACGATCGGGCCCGCTTCCAGGAGGAGTACCCTCCAGCCGTCACGTGCGAGCGTGATCGCTCCGACCAGTCCGTTCGGTCCGGCGCCGACGACGACGGCGTCGTACTCGGTCGACCTCATCGCGGTTGCGCGCGTGTCGCGAGGGTCTTCGTCGTAGTCTCGGCGTCATGGCAATCCGAGTTGTGGTGGCTGAGGACAATTACCTGGTGCGGGAAGGGGTCGTCCGTCTTCTGAACACGCAATCCGGCGTCGAGGTCGTGGGTGCTTACGAGGATTACGACACGCTGCTCGCCGGGGTCGACACCGAAAGGCCAGACGTCGTCGTCACCGACATCCGGATGCCGCCGACGGGAACCGACGAAGGTGTGCGCGCCGCGAGTGTGATCCGAGAGTTGCATCCGGAGATGGGCGTGGTCGTGCTGAGCCAGTACGTCGAGCCTGGTTACGCATTGGCGCTGCTCGAATCGGGCGCGGATCGGCGGGCATACCTGTTGAAGGAACGCGTCGGCGATGTCGAGGTGTTGCTCCGGGCGATCGAAGCGGTGGCCGACGGCGGTTCGGTCATTGATCCGCGAGTCGTGGAGGCGCTGATCTCCGCTCGTGCCCGGCATCAATCTCCGCTCGACTTCTTGACGCCGCGTGAAAGCGAAGTGCTCGCCGAGATGGCCCTCGGGCGGAACAACGCGGGCATCGCGGCTGCACTCGGATTGTCGGAACGGGCGGTCGAAAAGCACATCAACTCCTTGTTCGCAAAGCTCGGGGTGTCCGAGGAAGTAGACGTTCACCGTCGGGTCAAGGCCGTACTCCTGCAGCTCTCGGAGCAATCGTGACCTCGGGGATGGTGCTGGCACCCCCGGACGTGAACGGGTTCCTACGGTTCCCAGCATGACGGAGCAGCGCGAGGATGACACCGTGCCCGCCGTCTCTGTACTCATCGTGGACGACCAGATCCCATTTCGGCGCGCCGCTCGCATGGTCGTGACCGTGACTCCCGGTTTCGAGGTTGTCGGCGAAGCAATGACTGGCGAGGAAGCGGTGGACCAGTTCGAGGCACTGAATCCGGGACTCGTCCTCATGGACATCAACCTGCCGGGTATCAGCGGTATCGAAGCCACTCGGAGGATCACGGAGTCGCACCCCGACGCGGTGGTGCTGTTGCTCTCCACGTACCGGGCCGACGACCTTCCGGAAGACGCAGGTTCGTGTGGCGCGGTCGGCTACGTGAACAAGGAACAGTTCGAGCCCACGGTCGTCCTCGACCTTTTTGCGCGTCGTTCGACCGACTGATCACGCGCCCGACCGCGTCGCAATCTCGGGTTCGGGGAGGGGGACGCGGCCGATCACGCTCGTCCCCCGGGTGGTCGCCGAATCGATCCGCACGGAACCGCCGAAGGCACCGACGCGGTCGGCCATGTTGACGAAGCCGTGGCCCTGGGCCGCCCCGCTCGATGGATCGAATCCGGCGCCAGTGTCGGTGACGTCGAAGACAAGCGCGCCCTGCTCCTCGCTCAATCGGATCGTGATGGTGGCATCGGCGCCAGCATGTTTGCCGGCGTTCTGGAGCGCCTCGAGGCAACAGAAGTAGATCGCCGCTTCGACCTGCTGTGGATAGCGACCGATGTCGTCGATCTCGACACTCGTGGGCAACGCGGCTCGATTGCCGGCCGCGCGCAGCGCGTCGGGGAGGCCGCGGTCCATGAGGAGCGGCGGATAGATGCCATGGGCCAGGTTGCGCAGCTCCTGCACCGCGTCCTGGAGATCGGCCGCGATCTGATCGAGCATGCCCTTGGTCGCGTCCGGGTCCGAGTCGGCAAGCTGACGCGCGAGCCGCGTGCTCACCGCGAGAGCCACGAGGTGTTGCTGGGCCCCGTCGTGAAGGTCGCGTTCGATGCGACGGCGCTCGAGGTCGGTCGCCTCGACGATGCGCGCTCGAGACCGACGGAGTTCGTCTGCCTGGCGTCGGACCTCGTCGAGGGACTCCTGGAGCGCAGAGTCGAGCTTCAGGTTGTGGAGGGCAAGACCGACCTGGCGGGCGAGCTCGGCGAGCGCCTGATCGTCCTCTTCCTGAAACGCAGTGTCGCCGTCGACACGCCGGACGACGATCACGCCGAGCAACTCTCCGGAGTTGGTGACGGGAGCGACCCGGATCGGGGGCTCGTTGCCCGCCTCACTCTCACTCAGCAGGCTCGGGAGCCATACGCGGATCCAGGCCGGCCCTGAGACCCCGGCGCGTGCGATCACGCTCACCTCTTCGTTGCCGAGGTCGAGTTCCGCATGGCCGCGGTCGGGCACGAACACCGACCGTTCGAGTTGGCCGCCGTTCCGCGTCCAGACTTCGGCTCGCTCGAGATCCATGGTCTTCTTCAACGACTCCGCGAGCTGGAGCAACAACTCGTCGAGTGGGAGCGCACGGGTCAAGCGACTCCCGAAGGTCCGGATCACTTCGTCCGGCGCGTGCTGCTCGCCGTAGACGCGGAGGTTCGCGTAGCCCTGAAGTCGTTCCCGGACGGGTACCCAGAGGATCGCGGCGACGGCCGCGCCGGCGATCGCGAGGCCGAGCACGCCGCGCTCGCCCGCATCGAGCGAACGGCCGAGTGAGGCGATCACGCCGAGCGCAACGATGCCGATGAGCGCCGCAAGGCCACCAAACGTGATGGTGTGCACGAGGAGCCGGTCGATGCGAACGATGAGCGCCGGGTGGGAGCCGAGTGCCAGCGACACGGGGAGGAGCACCGTCGCCGTCACCGCGACGGCGCGAAGCTCGGGGGGCCATCCCACGAGCGCGTTCAGCAAGAGCGCCCCGAGGGCAATGCCCGTCGCCGTGAGCGCACCCCAGGCAGGCCATTGCAAGCGTGCCCGTGCGGCCTGAGTGCGCGCGCGTTGGCAACGGCTCACGTATCCGACGAGACCGACCGCGACTGCCGCCGCCGTGAGCGTCGCGATCCCCACCGGATGGAGACGTGGTCGGTCGACAAAGAGCCACACCGCCAAGGCGGCACCCGCCGTGTCGACGGTGAGCGCCCAGCTCCGGCGGATGCGACTCTCGAGGCGACCGTCCGGCAGCCCGAGCACGAGGTGCAGCCCGAGGGGAGGGATCGCGGCCAGGCCGAGCGCTCGTATGAGCGCGGCCGTGTCGGAGCCGGGATGGCCGGCGAGCTCGGCCGATCCGAGCATCGTCAAGGCAATCGCACCGCCGATCAACGCCATGGACGCCGCGATCGGTTCACCGGGCCGTTCGAAACTGGTGACGATCGCGCCGATGCACCACGAGAGCGCGACCGCGAGGAGTACATAGCGACCTGGTCCGAGTTGACCGTGAGTGGATTCGAGAGTGGCGACGACGGCACCAGCAATACCGACGAGTGCACCGAGGCGTGTAGGGGAGTTGCGTTGCATCACTCGCTCCTCAGCGCGGTTGCAGGATGGATACGGGTTGCGGAGCGAGCCGGGAACGCAGCCACGAGGGCCGCGCCAAGGATGGCACCGATGACCGTGAGCAGGATTGCCATCAGCGGAATCGATGCATCGGGGGCGATGCCGACGCCCCGTGCGATCCATCCCCACACGATTCGGCCGAGCACGATCCCGACGGGAATGCCGATCACGAGTCCCACGAGCATGAGTGTCAGGGCCTGCGCGCCGATGGTGGCGACGAGCTGTCGCGATCGGAATCCGAGGGTCTGGAGCATCGCGAGGTCACGACGCCGACGTTGCCCATTGGTGACGACCGCGTGCCCGATACCCACGAGCCCGAGAAACGCGAGGAACGCGGCGAGGATCGCGGGCATGCGGTCGACCTGGAGCAGGCGATTGATCTCTGCCGGCCTTATGGGCGGGATGGGAGGAGCGCCGGAGACCTTGGTTACCCGATCGATTGCCGCGGCGCGATTGATCCCCGGGCGCCACCGGATTACAACCTGCGGGGTCGAGCCCCCCCCGAA
>JBDUBS010000317.1:0-4882 GCA_040003875.1 Acidimicrobiia bacterium
GGCGACGATGCCGGTGCGTCCGCTGTCCGGATCTGCCAGCGCGATGAGGACGCGGTCGCAGTCGACGACGTCCGGAACGGCCGGTGCGAGCCGGTGGGCCATCGCTTCGACGCTCGTCACCTCGGCCATCGCGGTCGACAGTTCGAGCATCACCCGGGTCGCGGTCGCGTCGCGTCGGGCCTCGGCCAGTGCGCTCGCGGAATCGAGGGCCGCCGCTGCCATGCTGGCGTACGCGTCGAGGACCTCGATTTCCTGCTCGAAGAACCGGTTCGGTCGGGGATCGATCGCACTGAGGAATCCGTAGTGGGCGCGTGTCGAACTGATCGGCACCACGAACCGGCCGGCGATGGCGTCGACGCCGCCGACCGTGTCGCCGGCGAGCAACTCGCTGGCGACGAGCCTCGCCGCGTGATCGGGAATCCCGGCCGCATAGAACTCGATCGGTTTCGACCACGATCCGGCGAGGGCGAGCACATGACCCGGTGCGGGGACGGCACGCGCCACCTCGGTGACGATCCGGTGCAGGACCGCTTCGACGGAGTCGGCTGACACCAAATCGTTCACCGTCCCGTGTAGTGCCTCCAGTCGGGCTCCGAGAAGCTCCGTCCTCTTCTCGAAATACTCCGCCCGGCGGGTCTCGTCGGCCACCGGTTCCCATCGGATGCGCAGGGAACACTGCGGGGCGCCGTGGCACTCGCACTCGGTCTCGACGACCGTGCCGGCCGGGAACCCGAAGAGCATCGGGGTCATTGCGACCAGTCCGCTCACGAACGCGCAGTACTCGGGGAACGGTTCGAAGCCGGGATGGATGCGCTGGTGCACGATCCAGCAGGTGTCGTCGACCTCCTCGGGCCAGGCGTCGACGATCGCGGTCAGGCCCTTGCCGCTCGCCTCGACCGATTGGAGCAGGGCGGCGGGGGACCCGAGGGCTTGGAGCATCTCGGTGCGCTGCGCGCTCGTCGGGGGAATCAGGGGGGCGTGGCGCCCGATGTCCGCCAACGCCTGGTTGCCGCCGAGCACCCGGCCCGCGACCTCGAGCAGTCGGCGGAACACGTCGTAGGAGCTCCACGCGCCGTCGTCGAGCAACTCCGACATCGGACGGTGTTCGTCGGCCTCGGCCAATACGCGGTCCAGCGTGCCCTCGGGGGCGCGATCGCGGAGGTGCTCTACGAGCATGCGGGTGGGGGTTCCCGAGAAATGCCGACCGGACGGTTCAGAACTCACCACGGAGTTCTCGCCCGATCGGCCGACGAAGTTGAGTGGGGTTTGGGTACGACAACGTCGTCGCAGGGGGGCAGGTGCCCGCGAAGCGGACGAATCGATGCGTCGGTGCGACCTGGCTCGGTCAGCTTCGCTTCGAGGTGCGGCCCTTCGTGGCGAGCGTGCGCAGCGCCCGCTCCAGCTCCTGGGAGAGGACGAGTTGGGCCGCGTCCTGCGCGATGGGGCGCAAGGCGTCGAGCGCGGTCGCGATCTCGGCCGGGCGACCCTTCCCTGCGAACGACTTCCCGGTCTCCGATTCGAACAACCGCACCAGGTCGTCCGCAGCCTTGCTCAACCGGCGGCGCAAGATGGTTGCCGCTTGGGTGCCGATGTCGATGCTCACGCCCGCGTCGAGCATGCGCAGGGTCAGGTCGAGCATGGCGCGACTCGGGACGACGAAGGTGCCGTCGTCGTGACGGCTCAGGAGCCCGGCGTCGACCATCTCTCCCACGAGGCGGCGCGGATGCTTCGCGAGCAGCGCGTGAATCTCTGCGAGGGTCATCGTCGTGGTCTCGTCGTCGGCCCAACTCGCGCGCAGTACTTCGTCCACGCCGAGCCAATCGGACACCGTGCGATGTTGGCGATCGCGTCCGACGAGTTCCTTGATCGCCTCGAGCTTCAACCCGCGCGCCTGCAACTCGGAAATCAGTTCGAGGCGTTCGACGTGAGTGGCGCTGTAGCGCGCGTCGCGACCTTCCTTACGAGGGCGCGGCAGCACACCCTCGGACTGGTAGTAGCGGATGGTCCGGGTGCTCACCCCCGATTGTTCCGCGAGCTGTTCGAGTCCGATCTCGCTCGGCCCGTCGGCCGGTGCTGAGGCGGTGTCGGCGGCCGGTTCGGAAGATGGCGAGTGGCTCCGGTGGCGTGTACCCATTCCCATCACCTTACACACTGTGACAGTGTTCACTGTAACTAAACCTTGACAGTGAACACTGACAGGATCATGCTGGAGTCATGCAGAACTCCACCACATCCGCTTCCACCGCCATCGCGTCGAAGGCCGCCCAGTTGGTCGCCGCCTCCGAACGTATGACGCTCGACCCCTTCCGTGACGTCGACTGGTCCGTCGAGATCGCCGACGACCGCCAGTACCACCTTACGCCCGAGAAGCTCCCGCTCTTCGGCACCCCGACCTGGGACGCGATGACCGAGACCGAACGCCGGACGTACAGCCGCCACGAGTGCGCAGCGGTCTGCGCAGCCGGCATCTGGTTCGAGAACAAGCTGATGCAGATCGTGTTGCGTCACCTGGCCACCCTGCCCGTGACCGATCCCGCCCACCGGTACCTGCTGGTCGAGGTGGCCGACGAGTGCCGACACTCCACGATGTTCGGCGAGTACATCCGGAAGGCCGGCACTCCGGCGTACGCCCCCGAGACCGATGGGAGCGGGCTCGATGTTGTCGACGAACTCCCCGGCGGCCGGGCGATGGGGTACCTCCTGATCCTGGCGGTCGAGGAACTGCTCGACACCACCAACCGCGCCACGATGCGCGACGACACCATCCACCCGGTCTCGCGTCAGATCGCAAAGTTGCACGTCATGGAGGAAGCGCGCCACGTCAGCTTCGCCAAGACGTACCTCACCGAGGTGTGGCCGACGCTCCCCGAAGCCGAGCGGGTCGAGGCGGCCGCGGTCGCCCCGTACGCGGTCGCCTACGTCGCCGATCTCATGGTGAACGACGAGGTCTACGAAACCCTCGGTATCGCCGCCGGCGGCGAGGTGGCACGGGCGAACCCGGTGCACCGTGCCCGCATCGTCGGCGACCTCGCCAAGCTCACAGACTTTCTCACCACGCTCGGTGTGATCGACGACGAGCACCGCGGCGAATGGGTCGAGCGGGGCTTGGCCGCCTGATCTTCGGCGGTCGAGGTCGCGCTTGTGTCCGACGTGTCGGCGCGCCACCCTGTCCCGGTTCCGACGCCAGGCCCGGCACGCGCCCGAAGGAGAGTCATGGACGTCCGTAACGTCGCGACCGTCGAACCCGAGGTCGAGCACAACGGCACCGTGCCGGTGTGGTGGCTCATCCATCCGCGCGAGCTGAAGGACATCACCGATGGTGGCGACCTCGTCTCCATCCCGCCCGACACCGTGCACAGCCTGCGGACGACGGGGGACCAGTCGGTCCACTGCTTCTGCTTCGCGGTGGGGGTCAAGGACGCTCCGCCCATCGACTACACGAACCACTGACGATCGCATCGGTGCAGCTCCTCACGGTCTGCGGCAGTCTCCAGGCGCGATCGGCGAACCGTGCCGCGCTCGACGTCGTCCACGCCCACGCGCGCGCCGCGGGGGCCGACATCGACGAGTTCGACGCGCTGGCCGCCATCCCGCCGCTGGACCCCGACGCCGGCGACGATCCGGGCGTGGTCGTCGACGACTGGCGGGCACGGATCGCGCGGGCGGACGCGGTGGTCATTGCGTCGCCCGAGTACGCAGGCGCGGTCGCCGGCGTCGTCAAGAACGCGCTCGACTGGATCGTGGGTTCGGGCGAGCTGTACACCAAGCCGGTCGGGCTGATCACGGCGGGGACATCCGGTGGATACCACGCTCGCGCCGCGTTGGTGCAAACGCTCACCTGGCAGGGCGCGCACGTGGTCGCCAGCCTCGGGATCGACGCGCCGCGGACCAAGATCGCCGCGGACGGCCGGTTCGCCGATGTCGCCACGCTGGCCGTCCTCCGGGAGTTCGCGGACCGGATGGTGGGTGCGTCCGCCCTGACTCCCGACGATCGACTCGGTCTGGTGTACGGGATCGTCGAGGCCGCGTCGGTGGAACCCGGTCATGTCGCACCGCTCACCTGACCGGTTCGGGCCGATCGCCTGCTTGTCGTCGGCGATCCTCGAGCGCATACTCCCACGATGACCGTCACGGAACTCGTGCCCCAGCAGTCCACCGTGCTCGTCGACGCGCGAGACACCTGTCTGCGGGCCACCTGGCACCCGACCGATCACGTCGTGGTGTTGAGTCACTGGCGTGAGGGTGTGTGCGCGTCGACGTTCCGACTCGCCGGGGCTGACATCACCCGGATGGCGACCTTCCTCGTGGGTGTGCTCGGCGATCAGGCCGCGACGACAGAGGCCGCGGCGGTGCCGGGACCCGCCCCGGCGAACGTCCTCGTTCGATCGCGCGCCTGGCTCGAGCGGTGGCGCGCTCGCCTCACGAACGCATAGCTGCGCGTTCGAGCGCCATCCCGGCCGCCAGTGCGACGTCGTCACGCCAACGGTGCGCCACGAGCTGCACCGCGACCGGCAGCCCGTCGTCATCTGTGCCGCACTGGATCACGACCACGGGAGCGCCGGTGAGGCTGGCCGGCAGCGTGTAGATGTAATCGGTCGGATCCATCGGTCGGTGGGCGGGCGCGACCGTCGGCGCCACCGGCATCACGATCAGGTCGAACGATGCGGTCGCGCGCAGCATGCGGGAGCGGTAGCGATCCCAATCGGCGAGGTGGGCTTCGGTCTCATTGCCCGGCAGCACCCCGGCCGAACGACGCCAGTACCGCTCGGTCACGTTGAGCGCGTCGTCGAGGCGATGGTCGACTGCTGCCACCGATTCGCCGCCGAGGCCGACGAGCGTGGTGACGACGTCCACCACCGCGCGGGCGATCGCGGGCTGGGGG
>JBDUBS010000559.1:0-16448 GCA_040003875.1 Acidimicrobiia bacterium
TCGGATCGCCCGACCTCGCGCGCGACGTCCGCGGCTTCGCGGTCAAGTTGTACACGCAGGAGGGGAACTGGGACATCGTTGGCAACAACATCCCGGTGTTCTTCATTCAGGACGCGATCAAGTTCCCCGACCTGATCCACGCGGCCAAGGCGGAGTCCGATCGCGGCTTTCCCCAGGCCCAGACCGCGCACGACAACTTCTGGGACTTCGCGTCGCTGATGCCCGAATCGACGCACATGCTCATGTGGGCGATGTCCGACCGGGCCATCCCGCGGTCGTTCCGCTTCATGGAGGGGTTCGGGGTGCACACGTTCCGCTTCGTTACCAGCGCCGGGAAGTCCACCTACGTGAAGTTTCACTGGAAGCCGAAGCTCGGCATGCAATCGGTGGTGTGGAACGAGGCGGTCAAGCTCAATGGAGCCGACCCCGACTTCCATCGGCGCGACCTCTGGAATGCAATCGAATCGGGCGACTTCCCGGAGTGGGAACTCGGGGTCCAGCTGTTCGACGACGAGTTCGCCGACGGGTTCGAGTTCGACGTGCTCGACCCCACCAAGCTCATTCCCGAAGAGGTCGTGCCGATTCGGCGCATTGGTCGTTTGGTGCTCGACCGCGTGGTCGACAACTTCTTCGCCGAGACCGAGCAGGTCGCCTTCTGCACCCAGAACGTGGTGCCGGGTGTCGACTTCACCAACGACCCATTGCTGCAGGGCCGCAACTTCTCCTACCTCGACACGCAGTTGAAACGGCTCGGCGGTCCGAACTTCGTGCACCTCCCGGTGAATGCGCCGCGATGCCCGTTCGCGACACTGCAGCAAGATGGACACATGGCGACGATCCAGCCGATCGGTCGGGCGAACTACGAACCGAACTCGTGGAGCAACGGCACCGGTGGACCGCGAGAGGATCCTGAGCACGGCTACCGGAGCCTCGCCACGACCGAAATCGGTGAGAAGCGCAGGGTGCGGCCGGGGAGCTTCGCCGATCACTACAGCCAGGCTCGGTTGTTCTACGTGAGTCAGACCACAGTGGAACAACGTCACATCGCGAACGCGTTCGTGTTCGAGTTGAGCAAGGTGGAGACCCTGGCCATTCGCACCCGGATGGTCGCGAACCTGGGCAACGTCGACGCCGACCTCGCCCGCGCGGTGGCCGACGGGCTCGGTCTCGCCGAAGTGCCCAATCCGTCGCCCGCAGCCGTCGAGACTCGCACCGATCTGGCGGTGTCGCCGGCGTTGAGCATGCTGGCGAATCCGCCGACCACGCTCGCTGGGCGCAAGCTGGGGGTGCTCGTCACCGACGGCGCCGACGGTGGTCTGCTGTCGCGTCTCGGCGACGCGGTGAAGGCCGAAGGCGCGACGCTCGAGTTCGTCGCCCCGACAGTCGGCGGGTTCACCACGAGCGAAGGAACCCTGATCGAAGCGCAACAGAAGATCGACGGTGGTCCATCGGTTCTCTACGACGCAGTGGTGATCGTGGCCTCCGAAGCCGGGTGCGAGACGCTCGCAAACGACGCGACCACCAAAGACTTTCTGTCGGACGCGTTTGCCCACTGCAAGTTCATCGGGTACTCACCGGAAGCGGTGGCCCTGCTCGATGCAGCGGGTATCGATCCCGATGGGGACGACGGTGTGATCGAACTGGGCGACGACCGCGACGACGTCTCGGACTTCCTCGAACGCTGCACCGCGGTGCGGTACTGGGACCGGGAGGTCCTCGTCAACGCGACGTGAGCAACCTGCTCACGCGACGGGTGCGGGGACCGCGACCGACCGCTCGAGCGCGGCCGGTCGCCATCCGGGCTTGGCGTAGGTGAGCTGGACGACACTGATGTACCGCTCCTCGAACCCGGCCTCGCAGTACGAGAAGTAGAAGTCCCACAGGCGGGCGAAGCGGTCGTCGAAGCCGTGACGGGCAATGGTGTCACGCGCCCCGACGAGGTTCTCACGCCACCGGCGCAGCGTCTCGGCGTAGTGGAGCCCGAACTCCGCCTGATGGTGGAGGGTCAACCGGTGCGGTGCCGCGGCGGCGGTGAGGGCACCGACGCTCGGGAGACAACCACCGGGGAAGATCGCGGCCTTGATGAAGTCGGTCCGACGCTTCGTGCGGTCGAAGCTCGCGTCGGGCACCACGATGGCCTGCATCGCAATGATGCCGTCCGGTGCGAGCAGCGACTCGCAGGCCGAGAAGAACGTGCCGTAGTCGCGCCAGTCGACGGCTTCGATCATCTCGATGGCCACGATCTTGTCGAACGTGCCTTCGAGGGTGCGATAGTCGTCGGCGCGCACCGTCACCAGGTGGTCGAGCCCGGCTGCATGCACGCGTGCGGTCGCGAATTGGTACTGCTCGGCCGAGATCGTCGTAGTGGTCACTCGGCAACCGAACGTGCTTGCGGCGTAGATCGCGAACCCGCCCCAGCCGGTGCCGATCTCCAGGACGTGATCGGCCGCACTGAGCTCGATGCTCGCGGCGAGCCGGTCGAGCTTGGCGCGGGATGCCGCGGCGAGCGGAGTGTCCGGCGCATCGAAGATCGCGCAGGAGTACATCATCGACTCGTCGAGCAGTTGGGTGAACAACTCGTTGCCGATGTCGTAGTGCGACCGGACGTTTTCCTCGTCGCGTTGAACGTCGGCCGGGCGCCGGCGCGCGATCGGGTCGACGAACGGGCGGGCCCACCGGTGCAACCGGTCGCGCGCAGGGTGGGTTCGGGTCAGGCTCCGGTGCGCGAGGCGCAGGACCGCGGTGAGGTCGTCGGCATCCCACCAGCCGTCGGCGTAGGCGGTGCCCAACCCGATGCTGCCTTCCCTGACGAGTCGTTCGTAGAGCCCCGAATCGTGCACGGTCACCCGGGCTCGGATCGGCTCGGCGTCGCCGATGGTCGCGCCCGGGCCGAAGGTCTCGACGCCATCGGAATCGACGACCTCGAGGGTGCCACCCCGCACGCGCGTCAGCAGTGGGTGGACGATTCGGGCGGCGAGGGTGGTCATGAGGTGCTCGCTTTCTGGGTAGGGGTCGGTGCCGGGTGGCGGAAGCGCCTCACTCGTCGGAGGAACAGCACGAGCGCCTGGCGACGGATGCCGAGGGTGACCCGCAGGGGCAGGAGGGGATGGCGCACGAGGAGGCCGACCGCGTGACGCGAATCGAGGTCGACGCGGTGGAGGTCGAGGCCTGCGGTGAGGACCGGTGTGCCGGCACGCTCGACTGCGATGGTCAAGCGCAGCGTGGGACCGGGTGATGTCCACGAGATCCGGTAGTCCAGGTCCATTGGGAGGAAGGGCGAGACGTGCATGGCCTTCGGCGTGGTCACCGGAGAATCAAGGGTTGCGTCGATCACGTACCAGTGCCGCTCACCCCAGGGGGTGTTCGTAACCTCGAGCACGAGCGCATCGAGCGCGTCTCCATCTGGCGTCCAGCAGTAGTAGACCGCGAGCGGATTGAACAGCCATCCCGCGGTCCGGAGGTGCGCCAGCAGGTCGACCCGGCCGGTGGGTCGGCGGCCGATGCGGGCGGCGACGAGGTCGCGCACGGCATCCCCGAGCGGCCGGTCGGATCCGTCGAAGAAGTCGGCTCGGTGGTATCGGACGACGGCCCACCGGCGCGCCGACCATCCGGGCACCGGATCGAGCGAGCCGGGCAGCGCGTCGACGTCGACGAAAGAGAGGAAGAGCTTGGGTGTGAAGGTCCGCTCGGGCGAGACGCGTCGATGCGCGACCGTGCCCGCGTACGCCGCCACCGAAGGGTGTGACGTCCAACGGGCAGTCGCCGGGGTGCTCATCGCGGTCGTCACGACGTGGCCGTGATCGCGGCCGCGACCTCGAGTCCGCTCTGGACACCGTCCTCGTGGAACCCGTAGCCCCAGTACGCACCGGCGAAGTAGACGCCCCGGTGACCCTGGATCTCCTCGCGACGCCGTTGTGCCGCGATGGCGTTCAGATCGAACACCGGGTGGTCGTACTCGAGATCGGCGAGGACTTCGGTGTCCGCGATGGCGGCGCGGCGGTTCAGCGTGACGAGCAACGGCCGGGTGGACTCGATGGCTTGCAGCCGGTTCATCCAGTAGGTGACGGTCGACCCCCGCTGTCCCGGATCGAGCGTGTAGTTCCAACTCGCCCGCGCTCTCGGCGTCGCGGGCAACATGCGTTCGTCGGTGTGGAGCGTGGCCACGTTGGGTTGATACCCGATCGCACCCAGCACCGATCGTTCGGTCGGAGTCGGGTCGCGCAACATGCGGAGGGCCTGATCGCTGTGTGTCGCGACCACGACCCGATCGAAGCGCTCGATGCCATGCCGGGTCACGATCTCCACCTTCGGACCGCGGCCATCGGTCCCGATCTGGAGCACTGGGGACGACAACCGGATCCGATCCGTGAACGGAGCGACGAGCGCGTCCACGTACCGGCGGGCACCTCCGGTCACGGTGCGCCACTGGGGACGACCCGTGAACGACAACAACCCGTGGTTGTGCATGAAGCGCGCGTACGTCTGGGCCGGGAACCGCGTGAACGTCTCCGGGTCGGCCGACCAGATCGACGCGCCGAACGGGACGAGGAACCGCTCGATGAAATCGGCCGAGTAGCCACCTCGGTCGACGAACTCGGCCAACGACTCGTCGGGATCCGGGTCGGAATCCGCCGACGGCAGTCGGGTCGCGGCGGCCGCGGCATGACCGTCCGGCACCAATGTGCGTGCGGCGCGGTTGAAGCGGGCGATCTCGGTGAGGAGGCGGATGAAGCCAGGGTTCACCACGTTGCGACGCTGGGCGAAGAGCGTGTTGATGCTCGATCCGTTGTATTCGATGTTGCGGGCGCGGTCCGAGACACTGAAGCTCATCTCGGTGGGCTGCGTCTCGACGCCGAGTTCGTCGAGCAGCGTGACGAACCCCGGATAGTTGCGCTCGTTGTAGACGATGAAACCGGTGTCGACCGAGTGCACGACGCCGTCGACCTCGACGTCGACGGTGTGCACATGACCTCCGAGTCGATCGTCGGCCTCGAAGAGCGTGATGTCGTGGTCCCGGTGGAGCGCGTGGGCTGTGACCAGCCCGGCCACCCCGGTTCCGACGATCGCGATCTGCACGTTGGTCCTTTCGCGGTCGGGTCGACCGCGTATCGGTTCGATAATCGGCGTGTACACGCTGAAAAGGGTCCGATCGCAACCGGGTCGGTGGATGTGTGACCGGGGTCACCCCGGCTGCGCCGGCGGGCGCATGCACCCGAGTGCGCCGGCGCGCGGACCGCAGTTTCTGCGCCGAGCCACGCGGGTATGTCGTGCCCGACGCCCACCGTGGGCGCGCCTGACCGGAGTCGACCATGACGAAACCCGCCGAGCAATCGAAGGATGCTGCCGATCCCGACGACGCGGCGGCGCGCGCCGAAGCGGCAGTGGAAGCCGTGACCGACAAGTTGGCGGCGGTGACGGTGACGCCCGCCAACGACTGACACCTGGTGGGTCCGGTACCGCTCAGCCTGCCGCCTTCGCGAGGCCCGTTTTCGCGTCGGCTCGGGCCCGCCGCCTCGCGCTGCGCAGCACGTTGAGTAGTCGACGTTCCTCGGCAAGCATCCAACGGCTGTCCCGGGCCGGCCGCCGAGTCCAGATCTCGGGGAGGCTCCCCTCTACGTACAGGTCGACGATGTCCGGATGCACGTAGGAGTTCCTCGCCACCGTCGGCGTGTTCCCGAGGCGCTGCGCGACCACTTCGATCGCGGCCGCCGCGTCGTGCCGACCGCCCCGGTCCGAGGTCGGCGAGTCGAGCGCCGCGAGCGCGCTGGCCGCAAGCAGCGTCCCGATCCAGGTCCGGAAGTCCTTGGCCGTGAAGTCGGCGTCGGTGGTGGCACGCAGGTAGTCGTTGACATCACTCGAACCGACTGCGCGGAGTTCTCCGGTCTCGTCCTCGTACTGGAACAGCCGCTGGCCCGGGAGGTCGCGACACTTCCTGACAATGCGCGCGGTGCGTGGGTCGTTCACCGTGATGTGGTGACGCTGATTGCTCTTGCCCGGGAACGTGAACTCGATGTCGCCACCCCGCCCGACGGTTACGTGCGGGTCGCGAAGTGTGGTGAGTCCGAACGATCCGTTGGTCCGTGCGTACTCCTCGTTCCCGACGCGGATCAGGGATGCCTCGAGCAGATGGACGATGCTCGCGACGACCTTGTCGTGGGGCAGACCAGGAAGGCGGTAGTCCTTCGCGATCTGCCGGCGGATCGTGGGAAGCGCGACCCCGAACTCGATCATCCGGTCGAACTTCTTGGACTCCTGTTCGGCGCGCCAGTCGGCGTGGTAGCGGTACTGCTTGCGGCCGCGCGCGTCACGACCCGTGGCCTGGAGGTGGCCGCGAGCATCGGGACTGATCCACACATCGGTCCACGCCGGAGGGATGGCCAGCGCCTTGATCCGCGTGAGCTCGCCATCGGCGGTGATGCGTTTGCCGCGCGGCGACTGGTACACGAAACCCTTGCCCGCACGCCGACGGGTGATGCCGGGATCGTCGTCGTGGACGTACCGGAGCGAGGCCATCGGCGGCTCCTACCCTCCGACGCGCAGGTTCACACGTAACCTGCAGGAGTCCGGACCCCCCGGGGAGGCAAGGGTTTGCCCAACGCGAGAACGGGAAGGACCGGCCGGTGACCAGCAGGACGGATGACGGCGACACGGACGCCGGCGCCGACGAACGCAAAGTTCCGTTCCGGCGGTACTTCGCGTTTTGGGGCATCGGCGTCCTCGTGGTCGGCGGCACCTTCCTCGCGTTCAACCTCGCGTCGCGTATCGCGACGGTGCTCGCGCTGGTGATCGTCGCTGCGTTCTTCGCGATCGCCCTCTCGCCGGCGGTCCACTGGGTCGAGCGACGGCTCCACTTCCGACGCAGCGTCGCCACGATGACGGTGTTCGTGATCGGTCTCTTCGCGTTCGCCGGGCTGGTGTACGCGTTCGCACGTCCGATCTACGACGCGTCGAACACCTTCACCGACGACCTCCCCCGCATCATCCGCAACGCGGAGCACGGCAAAGGTCAGGTCGGCCACTGGTTGAAGGACATCGGCGCCCAGCAGTTCGCGCGCGAGAACCTGCCCAAGTTCCGCAGGGAGCTGACGAACTCGAACGGTCTGGTGTCGGCGGCGGGCACGATCGTGACCGGGACCATCGCCACGCTCACGATCCTGGTGCTCATCTTCCTCATGCTGTTGCAAGGGCCGCGGATCGGAGAGTTCCTCATCGAGCTGTTCCCGTACCAGCGCGCCAACCATCTCCGGCGGGTCGCGTCCGATGCGGCCCGTGCCGTCACGGGCTACATGGCCGGGAATCTCCTGATCTCGCTGATCGCGGGTACGGCGATCTACATCTGGTTGCGTTCGTTGTTCATCCCGTTCGCGTTCGTGCTCGCGTTGTGGGTGGCCTTCGCCGACATGATTCCGCTCGTCGGCGCGATCCTCGGTGCGATTCCGACGATCTTCGTCGCCCTCATCGACTCGCCCGGTGCGGGGATCGCCACCATCATCTTCTTCGTCGTGTACCAGCTGTTCGAGAACCATGTGCTGCAGACCACGATCATGGCCAAGGCGGTCCATCTCAATCCGCTCGGCGTACTGCTCTCGGTGCTCGTGGGGGTGGAACTCGCCGGCCTCCTCGGCGCGCTGCTCGCCATTCCGATCGCCGGTGCGCTCCAAGTCATCGCGCGCGACGTGTGGGTGAATCGACGTGAGGTGGTGGAGGAGGTCTTGAGCATCGGGACGGATGCCGCGGATCATCTCGAAGAGCTGGCCGACGACGTGGATCGCCGCGAGCATTCGCACATCCAGGAGCCGATCGAGTCCGGGTCCGACACCGCGCCCACCCCGAACGGTCCGGTTGCTGATGTGGAACCGGACGGCCGCGGTGCGGGACGAGCGGCGCGTCCCTGACCGGCGCCGTTCAGACCACGGGACGGCCGGGGCGGGTCGACCCGTCGGTGCGCGTCGGTCGGGCCCGCCAGTGGTGTGGCGCAGTCATCGGGGGGTAGCCCGCCGCGCGGCGCGTCTCCTCGGATTCGCCACCCCAGTACCCGAACTCACGGTGTTGGCGGGCCCAGCCTCGGCAGTCGTCGACGGCGGGACACGCCTGGCACACGTAGCTGGCCCGGAGTTCGCGGAAGCGTCGATCGGGCGGCGTCTCGTGCGGGCGCGGATAGAACAGCTCGGCCCGGCCCCGGCAGGCGGCGACGGCGAACCATTCGGGCAGCGGAGATCGGGCCCGATCGACGATCGCGGTCTCGACCACACCGGACATCGTTGACTCGGTGTTCGAGCGCGGGAGCGATTGGGTCATCGATCATCACCGTCCTTGTGGTGTTCGGCGGGCCTTCTGGAGTCCGGCGGGCATGCGCCACCTGCCTTTTGCGTCGACGTCGCGCTCGGGTCGCGTCGGTCCGTGACCTTCGTCTCGACACCGCAAATGGTGTGTACCCGCTCCCGTTGCAACGCCAAACGCCCCGCCGGGACGACGGCATGGGTTTCTCGCGCCGAGCTGGCGGGTAAACCCGTTGATGTCAGGATCGGCTGACCGGGAGGTACGAGCATGTTGTTCCGACTTTTGGCCGCGGTGTTCTCGGTCTGCACGAATCGCGACCGGGACGACGACGATTACCCGAAGGACTCGTTGACGATCGATGAAACCGACTTCTGGAGCGCGGCCTGATGGTCGATTTGTCAAAGCCACGCGGGTGATACCGGCCGACCGAGCAACCCCGTCCGGGCGCACTCCTGCCACCCCGGTACCGGTCGTGGCCGCGAACGCCGACATCGTGCGCGCGCACGGACCGGTGCTCCGGGCGTCACAGGCACTGACGCGCGGCTTCGGGTCACCGTGGGCGGTCGCGGCACTGGCGATTGGCACCGCAGTCTGGCTCGTCGCGGGCGCGGCCGTCGGCTACCCCCGCTCATGGGAACTGGTCGCGACGGTCGGGCTGCCGATTCTCGCATTGCTCGCGTTGTTCGTGGTCCAGCACACGCAGAGTCACAACGACCGCGCGCTGCAACTCAAACTCGACGAACTCTTGCGTGCGTTGGAAACCGCGGACGACCGCCTTATGGCCGTGGAAGACGTCGACGAGCGAGGACTGCACGCACTCCGCGCGACCTACCGCCAGGACGTCGGGTCGCCGGAGGTCTCCGGAGTTTCCGCGGCCCCCCGATCGGGTAGTTGATCGAACGTCGGCATCTGCCGACGAGGCACCCCCTCAACGACTGGAGAACGGTATGGAAGGCAAGTTCGACGAGGTCAAGGGCAAGGCAAAACAAGCCGCCGGAGACCTGACCGACAACTCGGACCTGCGCCGGGAGGGCAAGGGCGACGAGGCCGCCGGGAAGCTCAAGCAGAAGGTCGAGGACGCCAAGGACTGGGTCGAGGACAAGATCGACGGCACCCGCAGCTGACTCCGCCTTCACCGGTCGAAGCCGCCTCTCCTTCGGGGGAGGCGGCTTCGTCGCGTCGGGCCGAGGAGCGGTCTCGAGAGTCTGGGCGCGTTATCGCGCGTCGACGGGGAGGCTGAACCACACCGTCTTCCTGCCGGCGTCGGCGTCGTTGTCGAAGCCCCACGAACCGGCGACCGCGGCGACGATCGCGAGACCGCGACCGCTCGAGTCGTCCGGCATGGCGGTGCGCTGACGGGGGGCGGCCGAACTGGCGTCGGCCACCTCCCATCGCATGGCCTCGCCCTCGTCCCTCGCCGTGATGTCGACCGGTCCCGATCCGTGTACCACCGCATTGGTGACGAGTTCACTCAGGGCGAGCGCACCGAGTTCGCGGTGCTCCGGTGAGAGGCCGATCTCATCCGCGACACGCACGAAGAACCGACGTGCTTCCCGAACGCTGCGCGGTGACGACTCGAGCCGAATCTGAAAATTTCGACGTGGCTTCATGTCGGGACGGCTCTCATCGCGTAGTCCTGACTGAGGTGCCCCGGGTTCCACCATCCGAAACGTACGCGTCAGCCGGACGCGACCCGGGCATCCCCGGTCGGGGGGCGGTCAGCCGTCGGCATGTGAGTCACTCCCAGGCTCGTGAAGTGACGCCTCGTCAACCGACGTCTCGTGATCGAGGGGATCGGCGTCCGCATTGGAGGCGCGGAGTTTGGCGAGGCTGCGCGAGATGAGGCGCGACACGTGCATCTGGCTGACGCCGATCGTCGCCGCGATCTCGGTCTGGGTCATGTCTTCGAAGTACCGCAGGAGCAGGATACGGCGATCGCGTTCAGGGAGTTCCTCCAGCATCGCGTCGAGCGCAATTCGGGATTCCGCCCGCTCGAGGTCGGGATCGATCGCACCGACGCGGTCGGCCGTCGTGCCCGCGAGGCCGGGAGTCCGCGGTGGAGCGTCGAGTGAGCGGAGCCGGTACATGTCGGCGATCTCGAGCGCTTCGAGCACCGACTCCTCGGAGGTGTCCATGTCGGCCGCGATCTCGGCGATCGTCGGGGGCCGGCCCAGCCCGTGCGCGAGGCGGCCTGCCACGGCATCGAGTTGTAGGTGCATCTCCTGGAGTCGTCGCGGGACCTTGATCGCCCAGCCGAGGTCGCGGAAGTGGCGACGGAGTTCACCGCGGACGGTAGGGATAGCAAAGGCGCCGAACGGCGTGCCCCGACCGGGCTCGAACCGTTCGACCGCCTTGAGGAGACCGACCAATGCCACTTGGCGGAGGTCGTCGAAGGACTCGCCCCGCCGGAGGTAACGACGCGCCAGGCTCTCGGCCATGGGGATGTGGCGCTCGATGAGTTCATTGCGCAACTCGCGGGAGCCGGTCCGGCGGAACTGGGCGAACAGATCCAGCGTCTCGGGGTCGGGCGCCGCGAAGGGACCGGGCTGCGGATCCGGGGTGGGACGGCGCGCGCGCGCGTCTCCGCCGTCGAGGTCCGGTCGATTCATGGGGCGGGTGTACCCAGCGATCCGGCGCGGCAACCGGTCGAGTTCGGAGGGATCACCGGCGGCCGATGGTTCGCGGTTCCGCCTGCCGCGTGGACTCCGATCCTGGTGCCGTGGAGATCGCTGGCGTCCGCCGGCTCGAAGGTGCGTCCGACCCGGCCGACATGCTGGCCGTTTTGGCGCTGACCTGCCCGAACTGCGCCACGATGGGTACGCTCACCCTCAACTACGGCCCCGAGAGCACCCCCGGTGAGGCGATCGTCCTCCAAGCCATCGAGGTGGGTGCAGAAAAACATCCTCGATCTGGTTTGCACCCACCCGCCTCGGGGTAAGGCGGCCCGGTGAACCGGGTCCCGGCAATGGCAGGTGTGCGGTGAGCGGACCCGGTTCCACTGGCTCGGAGCACCGGTCGGCACCTCCTGGATCGAGCGGTTCGACCGCTGCTACCCCCCGTCGTGAAACCGAGATCGCCACTGTCGCGGACCTCGGTCGGCTGGCGCTCAGTGGCGTCGATGCCAACGAGCTCTTCTCCCGCGCGATCGAGGACGTCGTTGCCCTCATGGACGCCGAGCACGTCGGGGTGTTCGCGCTCGACGGCGGTGGAAACCTGCGCCTCGTGGCGGGCCTCGGGTTGACGGCCGGAACCATGATCGACGCCGATGCCGAAGTCATCGAGGCCGAGTCGATCCGGCGCGACGAACCGATGGTGGAGCTCGCCGAACCCGACGCCGAGGCGGGGGTCGCGTCGGGTGCCGATCTGGTCGGCGGGCACGCGCGGTCTGCGCTCACTGCGATCATCCGTCTGCCCGGCCGGCCGTTCGGCCTGGTCGCTGCGTACTCGGATCGGGGTCGGGCGTTCTCGGGCGACGACGTGGTGGTGCTCCGCAGTGTGGCCAACATTCTCGGGGCCGCGATCGCACGGGCGCGCGTCGAAGACGAGTTGCGCGAGCGGGACGTCGAGGGCCGTCTCGCGTTCGCCGCGTCGGGCATGGGGATCTGGCATTGGAGCCCGGCGTCGGGTGATGTGCGCTGGACGCCCGAGCTCGAGGCGCTGTTCGGTTTCGCGCCGGGGGCATTCGACGGTACCTTCGACGGCTTCGTCGCGGTGATCCACCCCGACGACCGGGAGGCGACGCACGAGATCATCGAGCGTGCCACGTCGACCGAGAGTGACTTCATCATGGAGCACCGCATCGTGCGGCCGGACGGGTCGGTGCGGTGGGTGGAAGGTCGAGGCTCGCCGGTACGGGATGCGACCGACACCATCATCCAGTGGATCGGGGTTGCGATCGACATCACGGCGCGGGTCGAAGCCGAGGCGCACAACCAGGCGGCCGAGATCGAGTCTCGACTCGCGTTCGCGGCCGCCCGGATGGGTTCGTGGCGCTGGAACGCGCGGCGCCAGGAAGGTGTGTGGTCGCCGGAACTCGAGGCCTTGGTCGGGGTCGAGCCCGGGAGTTACGACGGTACCTGGGAAGGATTCGTCGCCCCGATCCTGGTCGAGGATCATCCGCTGCTCATCAAGGCGGTGCTCGCGGCCGACGACGGCGACGGCGAGTTCTCGGTGCGCTATCGGGTTGCCCACTCCGACGGGTCGATCCGTTGGGTGGAGACCCGTGGTCGTCGCATCGAAGCAGGTGACTGGATCGGGGTCACGCTCGACGTCACGGAGCTGGCGAGCGCGGAAGCGGCCCGCCGCGAGAGTGAGGCGATCCTGCGGGCGACGTCGGACAGCGCCCCGGTCGGGCTCGCGTTCGTCGATCCCGATCTCGCGTTCGTGTGGGTCAACGACCAGCAGGCCGAGATCGACGGCATCGCGGTCGACGCCCACGCGGGCCGACCCGTCGCCGACGTTCTCCCCGAGCTCGGCGACACGATCGCGGAGAACCTCCGGGCGACCCTCACCTCCGGTGAGCGGATCCTCGGAGTGCCGTTGGAGGGTCAGACGCCCGCGCAACCGGGCGTGCCCCGGTCCTTCGAACACAGTTGTTATCCGGTGCGCGCGGAGTCGGGCGCGGTCATCGGCGTGGGGATGGTCGTCGTCGAGACGACGGTTCGACGCGAGTCCGAACGTGAACTCGAGGACGCGCACGCCCGGCTCGAGGAGACCGTGGCCCGACTCGACACGCTCCTCGAGAACGGTCCGTTCGGCTTCGCGTTCTTCGACCTCGATCACGCTGCCGTTGGGTTGAACGAGCGATTCGCGGAGCTGACCGGTCGGCCCGTCGCGACGTCGTTGGACCGCACCATCGACGAGTTGGTTCCCGGGCTCGTCTCGACCGGATCCGAAGCCACTTCGGACGCCGGAGGCGTGACGGGTCATTCGGTCGAGATCGGGGGCGTGAACTCCGCCGTCACCGGCGCGGAACGCCACTGGCTCGTCGAGCGGTACCCGGTGCAGTCGGCCGCCGGACGGCCGCTCGGTTCGGGGGTCGTGGCCGTCGACATCACCGAGCAGAAGCTGCGAGAACGCGCCACGCTCCTGATCGGGGTGGCCAACGCAATGCTCGCCGAGGGTGGTCCCGTGCAGGACTGGGACCGGGTCGCCCAGCTGGCGGTTCCCGAGTTCGCCGACTTCTGCGTGCTCTACATCTCGCCGCGTGCCGGGCTGCCGCGCCGGTTTGCCGCGGCCCACGTGGACCCGGTCAAGCAGGACCTGCTCGTGCGGGCCGAGCACCGGTGGCCGACGGATGTCGAGCGCATCCGGGCCGCGATCCCCGGCTCCGACCCGATGCTGGTCGCCGAGGTCGATGCGCAGCGCCGCGTGCAGTTCCTTTCGACCGATGACCCGGAGGAACGCACCTTCACCGAGGTTCAAGGCGCGCGCTCCGTGATCGTCGTACCACTCCAGCGCGGCGGCCGCGATCTGGGGGTGGCGGTGTTCGCGTGCACGGAGGAGTCGGGGCGGCGGTACCACGAAGGCGACATCGACCTCGCCCGCCAACTCGGCCAGCGATTCGAGCAACTGATCGAGAACTCGTACCTCGCCCACGATGCCGAACGAGCGCGAGCGCGCTTGAGTGTGCTCGCGGGCATCAGCGACATTCTGGCCGTCGACCTCGATTCCCAGGCGCGGCTCGACGCGATCGTGCGGGGCGTGTTGCCGAGCGTGGCGGACGCGTGCGCCATCTACCGACCGACCGACGACGGCCGCTCGGTGCGGTTGGCCGCGTTCGCGAGCACCGACGCCGAGGCCGTCGACTACTACAACCTCGGCGAGCGGCCGACGGAGCACCCACTCGACGGCGCCTCGCCGCCGGCCGTGGTGATGCGCACCGGCGAGCCATTGCTCTTCGAACACATGCCTGCCGACGTGCTCGAGACGCTGGAGGAACCAGACGTGGGTCGGCAGGAGCGCGCGGCGGAGGTCCAGTCACTGGTCGTGGCGCCGTTGCCGGGCCCTGACGGTCTTCTCGGTGTGATCGCCTTCGGCCTCCGGGGGCCCGAGCGCCACTACGAGGCCGAGGATCTGGTGCTCGCCGGTGAGATCGCGCGCCGGGTCGCGCCCGCGATCGACAACGCCCTGCAGTTCGAGCAGCAGTACGCGACGGCGTCCGCGCTCCAGCTCGCCCTGCTCCCGGAGCGACTCGACGAAATGACCGGGATGAAGATCGCCGCGCGCTATCTCCCCGGCGCGGTCGACGTCCAGGTTGGCGGCGACTGGTACGACGCGGTCGAACTTCCCGGTGGGACCGTGCTCGTGGCCATCGGCGACGTCGTCGGCCATGGCATCTCGGCGGCGACCTGGATGGGCAACCTGCGCACCCTCGTGCGGTACTGCGCGTTCGACGGGCAGGATCCCGCCACCCTCCTCGCCCGGCTCAACAGCTACTGCATGGCATCCGCCGCCGCGGACATGGCGACGGTTCTCGTCGGACTGGTCGATCCCGTGACCGGGATCGTGACCCTCGCGAGTGCTGGGCATCCGCCGCCCTTGGTCCAGCGGGTGGACGGCTCCGTCGACGTGGTGTGGGAAGGACGCGGACCACCGCTCGGCGCGACGACCGGCGCGCGCTTCGAGTCGGTCGACGTGGTGGTTGCGGCGGGGGAGACCCTCGTCCTCTACACCGACGGCCTGGTCGAGCGGCGAGGCGAACCCTTCGACGCCGGCCTCGATCGCCTTGCGGCGTCGGCGACGGTCGGCCGTCGTACGCCGAGGACGCTGGAGCAGTTCGCCGACTGGTTGATCGCCGACGCGCTCGGCGGCCGAGCCGCATCGGACGACGTGGCGTTGCTCCTGCTCCGGCCGGACTCTCCGACCGACGAACTCCGGATGACGCTGCGCACCGATGCCACCGAGCTGGCCCGACTCCGGCGCACCGTCGGCGAATGGTTGCGCGTGCAGTGCGCGAGCACCGACGAGATCGCCGAGCTGCTGGTCGCCGTGAACGAGTTGGCCGCCAATGCCATCGAACACGCGTATGGTCCTGGTGATGGACAATTCTTGGTCGCGGGGACGATGAACGGCAGCACCGTCACCCTGCTGGTCACCGACTCGGGGCACTGGCGTGAGCGCCCTCGCCCGACGGGTCGCGGTCGGGGTCTGGCGATCGCGCGTCAACTCGTGGACGATCTCCAGATCGATTCCACCGCGGCGGGCACGACCGTACGGTTGCGTCGCGATCTGGCGGGGAAAAGATGACGGGGATGGCTGAGGTCGAGGTGCAACAGACGGGCGAGATCGTCGTGGTGCGACTTGTCGGCGAGGTCGACCTGTCGAACGTGGAAACGGTGCGGACCGCGCTGTTGGAACCGGTGGGCCACGAGACCGAGTCGCTGATCGTCGATCTGGGCGCCACCCAGTACCTCGACAGCACCGGGATACGCATGCTCTTCGACGTCGCCCTCCGACTCCACGCCCGCCGCCAGAACCTCCGGCTCGTGGTCTCGGACGAGACCATCGTTCGCCGGGTCCTCGTCCTCACGAAACTCGATCAGTCCGTACCCTTCGACCGGTCCGTGGACGCGGCGCTGGCGGCCTGCGAACGAATGGAGAAAATATGAACGCCGAGGCCATCACACTCGAGATCCCCGGGGCGGCCGAGTTCCTGCGCCTCGCCCGACTCACGGTTGCCGATCTCGGCGCGCGAGCCGGGTTCAGTTACGAAGACGTGGACGACCTGCGAATCGCGGTCGACGAACTCTGTTACGCGATCGGGGCTGGGGACGAGTCCGTCCGGCTCGAGTTGGTGTATCGCCTGTCGGACCACCGGCTCGAGGTCGAAGGCGCCTGCAATCGGACGAGCGCGACCGATCCGCCGAGTGAGCTGGCCAACGCCATCATCCATGCGGTGGTCGACGAGTTCGAGCTGTCCAGCGTCGCCGGCTCGTCGCGCTTTCGGTTCGTAAAGTCCGGAGCCGCGCCGTGAGCGGTGAGCGAACTCGAGCCGAAGCCGGCGGGTCGCTGCCGGCCTCGGCGGCCGACGCGGCCGCGGTGAGCGCACGGTTCGAGCGCTACCACCAGACCCGCGATCGGGCGCTACGGGACGACCTGATCGTCGAGCACCTCGGGTTGGCTCGCGCCCTCGCCCGCCGGTACTCAGGTCGCGGCGAGTCGGTAGA
>JBDUBS010000560.1:0-4858 GCA_040003875.1 Acidimicrobiia bacterium
CATCGCGCGAGCCAGGCCGGCGTGCCGAGTAGAAGGAGTGGCGCGGCGACCATCGTGAACAGCAGGTGCTGCACCATGTGGACGCTGTACATGTAGCCCTCGGCCAGGTCGTGGATCGGCCAGGCGGACGCGAGCAGAATCGTGAAGGCGCCAAGGCCGAAGCAGGTGCGCTGGTAGCGGGTCGCGACGGCAGTGCCCATCGGTGCCAGGCGAGGCCCCAACCGGGAGAGGGCCGAGACGTAGCCAACGACGATCGCGCCGACGACGAGGAAGACGTCGGGATGCAGCGTGAACGCGGGGACGGCGGTGCCGAACACGGCGGCGGCTACTCGAAGACGTGCAGCGTGGCGAGGACGGCCATGTACAGCGTCAGCGCGCCGCAACCGCCGACGATGAAGAGCCGCCGGAAGATCGGGCGGTCGCTCCGCAGATGCATGTACCAGCTGACCACGGTGACGAACTTGGTGAGCGCCATCGAGAGGAGGATGGCCACGTACAAGGCACGCGGGATCGAGTCGGTGAGGTAGTACATGCCGACTTCGAGGCCGGTGATCACACAGAGGATCACCGCGATCATCACGTACTGGAACGGCGACGGGTGCGGGCGCACCTCCCCGGGGAGCATCGGCAGTGCGCTCGAAGGAATCGCGCTCATGCCGTGCGCAGCCTCCGCGGCCCGCTGCTCCGGTGTCCCCGGCAGCGCCGGGTCGTCGGCGACTGCGATGTTCGTCTCGTCACTCATGGTGTGGTCCGCCTACGGGATCAGGTAGATGACGGTGAAGATGACGATCCAGACGATGTCGACGAAGTGCCAGTACAGCCCGGCAATCTCGACTCGCTCGGCGTCCTTGACCCCGAGTCGGTGCTGCATCGAGAGCCCCCACAGCGTCAGCAGCCAGATGATGCCGACGGTGACGTGCAGCCCGTGCAGGCCGGTCAGGACGAAGAAGCTGGAACCGAACACGCTGGTCTTGAGGGCCAGGCCCTCGCGATAGAACTCGGTGAACTCGTAGATCTGACCACCGATGAACGTCACCCCGAAGAGCGCGGTGGCGACGATCCAGATCCGGAAGCGCCGGTGGTCACCCCGCTGGATGGCCGCGAGCGCCAACACCATCGTTAGTGAACTCATCAACAGGATGAACGACGTCACCGACGTGAACGGGATGTTGTACACGTCCTTGGGCTGCGGCGTGGTCTTGGGACTCCGACCGCGGTACAGCAGGTACGTGGAGATGAACGCACCGAAGAAGATGCACTCCGACGACAGGAAGATCCACATCGCCAACTTGGTGTTGGTGGTGCCGGTGTTGGTGTCGGCGTGGCCGTGCGCGACCGGGTGATCTTCGGGCCCGGCGTCGTGCAACGGGACGGGGGCGGTTGCTTGTGCCATCGATCAGTCCTCAGCCGTTCCGGGTTCGATGCCCCAGGCGTACATACCGAAGAGGAGCACGATCACTCCGGGGACGGCGAGCCACGGCTCCTTGAAGACCGCGGCGTACCCGAGGATCGGCAGGCCGAGCGCCAGGACCAGCGGGAAGAACGAAGGCGACGGGAGGTGGATGCCGTGTCCGTCACTGCCACCACCGAGATGGCTCACGCCGTCGTCGGATCCGCCGGCGGGAAGCCGGACCAGGCGACCCTCTTCGTCCTCGGTGTACTTCCGGTGCCAGAAGTCGTCGGCTGCGTGCACCTCGGGGATCTCGGCGAAGTTGTACTCGGGGGCGGGCGACGGGATCGACCATTCGAGCGTCCGGCCGTCCCACGGGTCGGCGCCGGCGACTTCGCCGCGCAGGGCGGTCTTGAACACGTTGAGCAGGAACACCGCGACCGAGAGCGCGATCACGAACGCGCCGATCGTCGCCAGTTGGTTCCCGAGATCCCAGCCCATGTGTGGCGCGTAGGTGTAGGTGCGGCGGGGCTGACCTTCGAGGCCGAGGAAGTGCATCGGGAAGAAGGTGAGGTTGAACCCGATCAGCATCAGCCAGAAGTTGACCTTGCCCAGGCGGTCGTCGAGCAGTCGGCCGAAGAACTTCGGCCACCAGTAGTAGAAGCCACCGAAGATCGCGAAGACGAGACCACCGAAAAGCACGTAGTGGAAGTGGGCCACGACGTAGTAGGTGTCGGTCTGCTGGGTGTCGGCGGGGACGATCGAGTGGGTGACCCCCGAGAGTCCGCCGATGGTGAACATCGCGATGAACCCGAGGGAGAAGAGCATCGGGGTGCTGAGCCTGAGGGAGCCACCCCACACCGTGCCCATCCAGTTGAAGATCTTCACCCCGGTCGGGATGGCGATGAGCATCGTCGAGAGCCCGAACGCGGTTTGCGCGACGGGGCCGAGTCCGGTGGCGAACATGTGGTGGGCCCACACGCCCCAGCCGAGGAAGCCGATCGCGATGCCGGAGAAGATCACGACCGAACGTCCGAACAGCGGCTTGCGCGAGAACACCGGGAGGATCTCCGAGACGATGCCCATCCCGGGGAGGATGAGGATGTACACCTCAGGATGGCCGAACAGCCAGAAGAGATGCTGATAGAGCAGCGGGTCACCACCGGCGGAGGCGACGAAGAAGTTCGTGGAGAAGTTGCGGTCGAAGAACACCATGATGAGCGCCGCGGTGACCGCCGGCATCGCGAAGACCGTGAGAAACGCAGTGACCAGCATCATCCAGACGAACACCGGCATGCGCATGAGCGTCATGCCGGGCGCTCGCATATTGAGAATCGTGACGATGAAGTTCACGCCCGACGTGACCGAACCGATACCGAGCATCACGAGCCCAACCGCCCAGAAGTCCGGGCCGTGCCCGGGGAGGGCACCACCCGTGATCGGCGTGCTCGTGAGCGGCGTGTAGCCGAACCAGCCGCCGTTGGGCGCGCCGCCGAGCAGGAAGCCCGAGTAGATGAACAGGCCGCCGAGCAGGAACACCCAGAAGCCGAACATGTTCAGACGCGGGAACGCGACGTCGCGGGCGCCGATCTGGAGCGGGATGAGGAAGTTGCCGAGCGCGACAGGCAGCGGCATGCCCATCAGGAAGATCATGGTCGTGCCGTGCATGGTGAACAGCGTGTTGTACTGGCTCGCAGTCAGGACCATGCCGTTCGGGCCCGCGAGCTGCAGCCGGATCAGCAGGGCTTCGATACCGGCGACGCAGAGGAAGACAATCGCGAGGCTGCCGTAGAGGATCCCGATCTTCTTGTGGTCGACCGTGGTCCACCACGACCAGAAACCGTTGGTGGCTTTCGGTCGCCGGAGAATTCCACGGGGCGGGGCGATCTCGGGCGGGGCGATCTCGGCCGGGGCCGTCGTCGTCGTCGTCATCGGCGTGCTCCCTTGCTCTGGTGCACTACTTCTCTCCCATGAGGTACGTGACGATCTTGTCGGCGTCGGCGGACGTCATCGTCTTCAGGCCGTGCGGCGTGTTCTTGGTGAACGACGGCATACCGACGCAGATCACGTCCTTCGGTGGCGGCTGGATCCGACAGTCCTTCGAGGACATCGCGACCTCACCGGGCGCGTTCAGGATCCACTTCTTCAAGTTCGCCGCGGTCCGCTCCAATGTCCCACCGGCGAACGTCGAACGATCGGCGAAGTGGGTGAGGTTCGGACCGTAGGGTTGGGTCTTCGCATCGTCGAACACGTGACAGTTCGTGCACGCGTAGGTCTTGCCCGTGAGCGCCTTGATCTCACCGCTGTACGGCTGGGCCGGACCACCGGAGATCGTGTCGCGCCACTTGATCCAGTCGGCCATGGGTTCGGCGATGACCCGGAAGCGCATCCTGGCGTGCGAGAGCCCGCAGTACTCGGCACACGACCCGAGGTAGGTGCCGGCCTTGTCGGCCTCGAGCGTCAGATGGTTCGAGCGCGCCGGCATGACGTCTTTCTTGCCGTTGAGCTCGGGGACCCAGAACGAGTGGATCACGTCGTACGAGTGGAGGGCGACGTCGACCTTCGTCCCGACCGGAATGTGGAGTTCGGTCGAAGTGGTCACCATGCCGTCGGTCTTGCTCGGGTTGTACTTCGTGCGGGTCGACTCGGGCACAAGGTGCTGCTTCGGGAGCTGGAACTGCCACCACCACTGCTTGCCGACCACGTCGACCTTGAGCACGTTCGGACCGACGGGCCGTTCGGCCAGATCCCAGATGGTGGAGACGGTGGGAACGGCGACGACGGCGAGGATCAGGGCGGGGACGATCGTCCAGCCGATCTCGAGCGCAGTGTGTCCGTGGACCTGCTTCGGGTTGTCCGGCTTGCCCTCACGGGCCCGGAAGCGGATCGCCATGTAGACGGTGGCACCGAGCACCAGGATCCCGATGACGATGGCCACCCCGAGGATCGGGATGAACAGGTCGTGGATCTCCTGCGCTGCGGGGCCGTGCGGCTTCAGGGAGTTCTGCTTGTTGTCGCTCCCGCCGCACGCGGCGAGGACCATGGTCAGCCCTGCAAGCAGGAGCGGCGCGGCGATGCGCCTCTTGGGATGCCTCATGCCGTCGTCCCCACGCGTACCGGTCCGAGGGCCCGCGCCCCCGAATCCGTCCCCGGCCACGTGGCGGCGACTCTATCGCCGCCCGAAACACGCGAAGCAACTCAACGCGCTCCCACCGACAAGGAATTACCGGGGCCCTGGTCAGCGCACCGGGCCCGACCGCGCGGGGTCATCAGAGACCGAGTCGGTCCAGGGCGTGGGCGCGCCGTTGCCACTCCTTGTCCACCTTGACGGTGGTCTCCAGATAGACCCGGGCGCCGAAGAGACGTTCGAGTTCGTGGCGGGCGGCAGTCCCGGCATCGCGGATCACCGCACCGCCCTTGCCGATCACGATCCCCTTTTGTGAATCCCGCTCGACGCGCACCACAGCT
>JBDUBS010000086.1:0-4853 GCA_040003875.1 Acidimicrobiia bacterium
GGCAGCGGGGGGGCGACCGGATCGACGATCGGCCCGGTTGGGGGGTCGGTGGGCGCGGCTCGCGGTACCGGCGCGGTCGCCACGGCCTCGGGCACGGTCTGGGTCACCGTGATGTCGCCGAGCGGGTGATGACAGGCGACGAAGTGGTCGGGGCGCACTTCGCGCATCAGCGGCTCGTCGGAGGTACAGATCTCAGTGGCCGCGGGACAGCGGGTCCGGAACCGACAGCCCGAAGGCGGGGACAGCGGCGACGGGATCTCGCCCCCGACGCCATCGCGCACCGTGGCGGCGATGTCGGGGTCGGGTTCCGGGATCGCGCTCAACAGTGCGGCGGTGTACGGGTGCGCCGGGCTGGCGTAGAGCTGATCGGGTGGACCGACCTCGCACAGCTTGCCGAGGTACATCACCGCGACCCGGTCGCTGACGTTCTTCACCACCGCGAGGTCGTGGGCGATGAACAGCATGGTGAGGTTGTAACGCTGCTTCATCTCCTCGAGCAGGTTGAGGATCTGCGCCTGGACCGAGACGTCGAGCGCGGAGACCGGCTCGTCGCAGATGATCAACTTCGGTTCGGTGGCGACTGCGCGCGCGATCGAAATGCGTTGACACTGGCCACCGGAGAACTCGTGCGGTCGTTTCGGTCCCGCGATGTCGGGATCGATCCCGACCGTCTCGAGCACCTCGTCGACCCGCTTGGCGCGCGATTCCTTGGTGCCCAGCTTCCAGATGTCGAGCCCCTCACGCACGATGTCGCGCACGCGACGCCGGGGGTTCAACGAGGAGATCGGATCCTGAAAGATCATCTGGAGCTTGGGCCGGGTCTCGCGCAGTTGGTCGCCCGACAGCTTCGTGAGCTCGGTGCCCTCGAAGAGCACCGAGCCTGACGTGGGGTGGACCAACTGCATCACGGCCTTGCCCATGGTCGACTTGCCGCAGCCCGACTCGCCGACGAGACCGAGCGTCTCGCCGGGGAGGATGTCGATGCTGACGTTGGAGACCGCGTGGACCTTGAGGCCGCTCCGGCCGACGGGGAACTCGACGACGAGGTTCTCGATGCGGAGCACCGAATCGGCCGAGGTGCGCAGGTGCGCAGTACCGCTGCCGGCCATCAGACCGCTCCCATCGCCAATGCCGACTCGAGTCCGGCCTGCATGTTCGATTCGAGCGCGGCCCGATTCTCCGGGGTGCCGACGGGATACCAGCACCGGAACGCGTGTCCGGGCTCGTTGGAGTCGGCGAGGGGGGGCTCCTCGACCGTGCACTTGGGTTGGACGTAGGGACACCGCGGCGAGAACTTGCAGCCCGATGGTGGGTTCACGATGTCGGGTGGGCGGCCGCCGATCGCGGTGAGCCGGGTGTGGCTGCGAGCCGCCAGCTTCGGGATCGAGCGCATCAGCGCCTCGGTGTACGGGTGCGACATCGCGCGGAAGAGCGTCTTGGTGGGCGCGGTCTCCACGATGCGACCCGCGTACATGACCGCGATGTTGTCGGACCGCCCGGCGACGACGCCGAGGTCGTGGGTGACGAGAATCATGGCCATGAACCGCTCGCGCTGCTGCTCCTGCATCAGGTCGAGGATCTGGGCCTGCACCGTCACGTCGAGCGCGGTGGTGGGTTCGTCGGCGAAGAGCAGCTTCGGGCCGCAGGCGATCGCGATCGCGATGACCACCCGTTGGCGCATCCCGCCCGACATCTGGTGCGGGTACTCGTTGAGGCGACGCTCCGATTCGGGGATTCCGACCGACTGCAACAGCGCCAGCGCCAGTTCCTTGCTGTAGTCCTTCGTGATGTCGAGGTGCTGACGCAACACCTCGGTGATCTGGTTGCCGATCTTCATGACCGGGTTCAGCGAGGTCATGGGGTCCTGGAAGACCATCGCCATCTGCGACCCCCACAGGGACCGCAGCTGATCGGGGGAGGCATTCAGGAGATCGTGGCCTTCGAAGTTGATGACGCCGGACCGCACGACGTTGTTCTTCGGGAGCAGGCCCATGATGCTGCGTGACAGCACCGACTTGCCGGAGCCCGATTCGCCGACGATGCCGAGGGTGCGGCCGCGTTCGAGCGAGAGCGACACGCCGTCGACGGCCCGGGCCAGGCCGCGCGGGGTCTTGAACGCGGTCTTGAGATCCACGACCTCGAGCAGAGGTCCGTCGAGCGGTGCCGCCTCGAACCGCTCGGTCCCGATGTTGGAGCGACGCCGGCGAGGGCTCATCGATCGGCCGCCGTGATCGGCCTGGTGTACGCCTCGCTCACAGGGCACTCTCCCGCACGTCGAACTTGGCCCGGAGGACGTCGCCGAGGTGGTTGAGCGCCATCACGGTGACGAAGATGATCACCGACGGGACCATCACGATGTGCGGTGCCTCGGTGATGTCCTGCCGGCCGCTGTTGATGATCGAACCCCAGGTGATGGTGTTGTTGCTGACGCCGGCGCCCACGATCGCGAGACTTGCTTCGGCGACGATGACGACGCCGACGCCGAGGAGCGCGATGGAGAGCATTGCGGGCATCACATTCGGCAACAGTTCTCTGAGCATCACCCGGCCGTGTTTGGCACCCTGCGCGCGGGCGGCAGTGACGAACTCACGCTCGGCCCAGGAGAGGGTCGCGGCCCGGGCGATACGGGCGAGGACCGGAACGGACACGATGGCCAACGCGACGGTGACCCACATCACGGAGTTCCCGAGGAAGGTCACGATGGAGATCGCGAGGACCAGGGGTGGGAACGCCAGCAGGATGTCCGTGGTGGAGCCGAGCACGGCGCCGATCCGGCCCTTGAAGTACCCGGAGAGGATCCCGAAGAGGCCGCCGAATGCGAAGCCGATGATCACCGAGAAGAAGCCGATCTGGAGTGATGCGCTCGTCCCGTTCGCGACCAGCGACAGGACGTCCAGGCCGCTGCTGTCGGTCCCGAGGAGGTGGCCGGAGGAGAACATGCCGAGTTTGAAGTCGCCGACGTCGTTCTTCGGATCGGGGAGACCCGGGATCTTCTGACCGGTGACCACACCCGCGATCGCGATGACGATGAGCAGCACGAGCCAGAAGATGCACAGCCAGCCACCGAAGCCGATGGTCTTCTTCTTGGACCGGCCGGGGCCGGCCTCGACCGCGGCCATGGTGATGGAGGCGGCGTCTGGGGGTGCGAAGGTGGCCGTCTCGTTCCGCACTACTGCGGTGGCGAGATCGTGGCCGCCCTCAGGCGATTGCTCGGGCATGGCGGATCCGAGGGTCGAGGACGGTATAGAGGATGTCGACGAGGAAGTTCACCAGGACGTACACGATCGCGATGATCGCGATGATCGCCTGGGTCTCGACGACTTGACTGCCGAGGATCGAGCGGACGAGTTCGTCGCCGATCCCGGGGATGTTGAAGATCTGCTCGACGATGATGGCACCGCCGATGAGCGCACCCACGTTGAGGCCGGCGACGGTGAGCAGGGTGAGGCTCGACGGCCGGAACGCGTGGCGCATGAGCACCCGGCGCGCCGGGATGCCCTTCGACTTCGCCGTGGTGATGAAGTCCTCCTGGAGGGTGGCGATCATGTCCGACCGCAGCAGCCGCATGTACACCGCGATCTGGGCGATCGCGAGACTGATCGTCGGTAACAGCATCTGGGTCAGGTTGTCAGACGTGAACGGCGTGAGCGGGAAGTCCCCGATCCCGATGTATTGGGTGGGTAACCCCATATTCGGATTCTTCGCGACCCAGATCTGGAGTGCGAGCGCGGCGAGGAATGCGGGCATGGCGAGCATCGCGAACATGATCACGTTGGTGATGCGGTCGAACACCGATCCGTTCTTGTACGCCGCGTAGATCCCGAGCGGCAACGCGAACAGAAGGGCCAACAATTGGGCGTAGATCATCAACTCGATCGAGACCGGGAGCTTCTTGTTGACGATCTGGCTGACCGGGGTGCCGGTGGTGGCGGTGTTCCCGGTACCCGTGTACTTCTTGCCGAAGTCGCCCTGGACCGCATCGCCGAGCCAGCGTCCGTACTGGACGAAGAACGGGTCGTTGAGGTGGAGTTGCTGCTTGAGCGTTGCCTTGGCTTGGGGACTCGCGAACGGTGCGACCTTGTCGATGATGGTGGACCCGGTCGTCGCTTCCTGCAGCTTGAGCATGGAGAACGACAGGAACGTGACGATGAAGACCACGATCAGGAGCCGGACGACTTTGAAGAGTGCAGTTCTCATGGTTGCGCCTCCAAAGTCATCCGACTCGTGATCGTCTCGGTCCCGTGTTCGTGACTACTTCGACTTCCAGATGCCGACGGTCTGGTGGATGCCGGCGATCATCGGCACCGGCTTGCCGGTCGGGTTGCCGTCCGCGTCGGGCAGGGGCTCCCCCAGGATGCCGTGGATGTTCGGCTGGGTGACCACGAACCACTGCGTGTACCACGTCCAGAAGTTGTACAGCTTGTCGGTCATCTCCTTGTTGAAGGTCTCGTAGGCCTTCTTGCGGACCGCCGGGTTGCTTTGGGTCCGGCCGGTGTCGAGTGCCTGGTTGACGATCGGGTCGTCCATGTGGTTGAAGTTGACCACCGAGCCCCCGTAGAACCAGACGTAGAGCGTGTCGGGGTCCTGGCCGGGGTAGTTCCGCCAGCCGAAGCTGTCGACGTTGCCGCCGATGGCCTGACTGATCAAGGTTGCCTGGTCCACCGGCTTGGGCAGGTTGACGGTGATGCCGACCGCGTTCAACTGTCGCTTGACCTCCTGGAAGAGGGTCTGGGTCGACTGGTCGAAGGTCGACTGGATGGCGAACTCGAACTTGCCACCGTGGGATGCCTTGACCTTGGCGACGAGCTTCTTGGCCTCGGCGATGTTCTGCTTCGGGTACTTCAGGTTCGGCA
>JBDUBS010000248.1:0-4776 GCA_040003875.1 Acidimicrobiia bacterium
TAGTCGGTGTCCTTGTACTTGTCCGACAGGATCCAGCCGACGTGGCTCCACCAGAAGCCCTTACGCGGCGAGTGCAGATCGTTCTGCATGTCGGAGTAGCGATGGTGGTGACGGTGGTTCGCGGCCCACCAGAGCACGCCCTTCTGCGCGGTGGCCTCGGCCTGGAAGGCGAACACGAACTGCCAGAAGCGGTTGAGGCGGTACGTCTTGTGCGAGAAGTAGCGGTGGTACCCCGCGGTCACGAAGAACGCTCGACCGAAGTACATGAAGACGAAGAGCCCGATCGCGGTCCACGTGAACCCGGTGAAGATCACCGCGAAGCACAGCACGTGCACGAGCAGGAACGGAATCGACGACACCCAGTTCACGCGTTCGTCGGGCGCCCGCGTGAGGGGCGGAAGACTTACAGCCATAACTGTCACTATACCGGAGATCGGGTCCACCCGCCCGTGACGCGTGGGCAAGAACGCGATGACCAGCGGGTCTGCAAGGCTGCCCCGATGACCTGCGTGCTGCTGCGGCGGTGACCTTCTCCGCCGTCCTCCTCGACTTCTACGGCACGCTGGCCCGGGCGACCCAGTGGCGGTCGGCCGACCAAATACTCGCCGAGCACGGCTACACCCTCGAGGCCGAGCCGCGCGCGCTGTACTACGCCGACGGACTCGATGGCATCGAGCACGACGAGCACTCGCAGAGTCGCGAGCACTACCTGGCCTGGCAACGAGCGCGGACGATCTCCATGCTCGTGGCGGCCGACGTCCACCCCAACGAGCACGACGTCATCATCGAGAAGTTGCAGCACGGCGCGGCGACTCGCCTGCTCGAGGCCTACGACGAAGTGCCCGCCGTTTTGGCCGGGCTCCGCGCCCAGGGGATCCGTATCGTGATCTGTTCGAACTGGGACTGGGACCTCCGCGAGGCGGTGGAGGAATCCGCCTTGACGGACGCGGTCGACGCGATGGTGTCGTCCGCGTGGGTGGGGGCCCGCAAGCCTCACCCGCGCATTTTCACCGCCGCGCTGGAGGAGTCCGGTACGCCGCCGGCTCACACCCTGTTCGTCGGCGACACGTGGGGTCCCGATGTCGAGGGCCCGTTGGCTGCCGGCATGCGGCCGCTGTACCTGCGCCGGGTCGGACACTGGGACGACATCACTGCACCCGCCGATCCGGGGCCCGTGACCGTCGCCCCGGATCTCACCGCCGTGCTCGACCTCGTCCGCGCCGACTGAGGGCAGCGGCTGACAGCTCCGACCGACAGCTCCGACCGACAAGGCCCGGGAAGGAGTTCTACCCTGGCGCCATGACCTCGACGCTCGATCCCGTCACCCCCACCGCCACGCTGCGCGCCACCGTGAGCCGCGCCCGCGCCGCCTTCCACACCGGTCGGACCCGTCCGCCGGACTGGCGTCGGACCCAACTCCGAGCGTTGGACCGGATGCTCGTGCAGAGCGAGGCCGAACTCTGCGAGGCCCTGCGCCTGGACCTCGGCAAGCCCGCACTCGAGGGCTACCTGACCGACATCGCCTTCGTGCGCGCCGAGATCGCGGTGACCCTGCACGACCTCGATCGGTGGCTGCGTCCGGAACGAGTGAAGGTACCGGTCAAGCAGCAACCGGCGCGGGCACGGATCCACCGCGACCCCCTCGGAACCGTCCTCATCATCGGACCGTGGAACTACCCGATCCAACTGGTACTCGCACCGCTCGTCGGCGCGATTGCGGGCGGCAACACCGCGGTGATCAAGCCGTCGGAGGTCTCCGCGCACACGTCACGCGCGCTGGCGCAGTTGTTGCCGCAGTACCTCGATCCTGACGCCTTCGCGATCGTCGAGGGCGGCGTCGAGGAGACGACCGCGCTGCTCGACGAGCCGTGGGACCACATCTTCTACACCGGCAACGGAACTGTCGGCCGGGTCGTGATGGCCGCGGCGGCGAAGCACTTGAGCCCGGTCACGCTGGAACTCGGCGGAAAGAGCCCGGTGATCGTCGACCGCAGTGCGAACCTCGACGTCGCCGCCAAGCGCATCGTGTGGGGCAAGTTCCTGAACGCGGGCCAGACGTGCGTTGCGCCCGACTACGTGTTGGTCGACCGCACCGTCGAAGCCCCACTGCTCGCCCGAATGGCCGACGCGGTGCGGGCGTTCTATGGCACCGATCCGCGCAACAGCCCCGACTACGGGCGGATCGTCAACGACCGCCACTTCGAGCGGGTGAGCCGGCTCGCGGACGGCGACGGGGCCGGCGAGGTCGTGTTCGGCGGCATCCGCGACGGCGCCAGTCGCTACTTCTCCCCCACCGCGCTGCGGGGGACCGATGCCACCGCCGCCATCATGCAGGAGGAGATTTTCGGCCCGGTGCTGCCGACGATGGCGGTGGACGACGTCGACGACGCGCTCGACTTCGTGACCGCGCGGGACAAGCCGCTGGCGCTCTATGTGTTCGCCGAGGACCCCGAGGTGCAGTCCCGCGCCGTGGCGGAGACCACCTCGGGCGGCGTCTGCGTGAACGCGACCCTGTTCCAGATCACGGTGCCGGGCCTTCCCTTCGGTGGAGTCGGACCGAGCGGCATGGGCGCGTATCACGGGCGCAGCAGCTTCGACACGTTCACCCACCGCAAGAGCGTGCTGCGTCGACCCACCACGATCGACCCGAGCATCGCGTACCCGCCGTACTCGCGGATCAAGGCGAAGCTCCTGCGCAAGCTCCTCTGACGGCACCCGACCTGCTCCGAAATGCTGCCTGGACGCGACACGGCCCCCGGCCGGAGCCGGGGGCCGTGTCACACAACGTTGACGGCTATGCCGCCGTGACGTTCTGGGCTTCCTCGCCCTTCCGGCCGGGCGCTACGTCGAAGTTGACTGCTTGACCCTCGGTGAGGGTCCGGTAGCCATCCATCTGAATCTGTGAGTGGTGGACGAACACGTCGGGCTCGCCTTCGCGCGAGATGAAACCGAAGCCCTTCTCGGCGTTGAACCACTTCACGGTGCCTGTTGCCATGTGCAATTCCCTGACTGTGTTGCGGGGCCGGCCGGAGTTGGCAAACCCTCCGCCGAGAACGGTAGCAGGACGTTTCGGACCGTTTCTACGTCCGCCGTCAGCTGTTTGGGCCGGGTCCGTAGTGGCGGAGTTCCACGACATTGCCATCGGGATCCCGCACGTAGAGGCTCTCACCCAGGCCCTGCGCTCCGAACCGCTCCACCGGACCATCGATGATGCCGAACCGGCCCGAGTCGGCAACCGCTTGGAGATCGACATACTCGACAACGAGACAGAGGTGGTCCATGTTCTTGCCCTCGGGCGCCGCGGGGAAGAGATCGATGATGGTCGTCCGGTCGATCCGGACCGACGGGAAGAAGACGTCGCCGCGGCGCCACTCGTCGACGCGTTCCGGTATCCCGCCGAGCAGTCCGCAGTAGAAGTCGAGGGCGCGTTCGGGATCGGCGACCATGACGACCACGTGGTCGAGGCCCGTGACGCGCACGGCCGGCGAGGCCGCGTCGTCGGTCATCGCGGCAGTCCCAGGACGCGCTCGCCGAGAATCGTTCGCTGCACCTCGGAGGTCCCGCCCGCGATCGACGCTGCCTTCGACCACAGCCACTGCCGCGACCACCGGCCCTGCATGGCCGCCTCGCTCCCGAGCACGCCCATCGCCGCGTCGGCCATGTGTTGGCTCATGTCGGTCCACAGCAGCTTCGTCACGCTCGACTCCGGTCCCGGGCTCACACCGCGTGCGAGTCGTGAGAGCGTGCCCCAATTGTTCAGTCGCAGCAAGCGCAACTCGACGAAGCTCTGTGCCAACGCGTCGGCAACCTCCACGTCGTCGAGCCGACCCCGCTCCGCAGCAAGGAGGTACAACTCGTCGAGGAACACCTCGTGGACCACCTGCTCCTTGAACGGGAACGACGTCCCCCGCTCGTGGGCCAGCGTGGTGTTGGCGACCGCCCAACCGTGGTTGAGATCTCCCACGAGCTGGTCGCCGGCGACGAACACCTCGTCGAAGAACACCTCGTTGAACTCGGCCTCTCCGGTGATCTGGGTGAGCGGACGGATTTCGATGCCCGGCACGGTCATGTCGACCACGACGAAGCTGATCCCGCGATGCTTCGGGAGATCAGGCGCGGTGCGGACCAGCCCGATCCCCCATCGCGCGTACTGCGCGTACGAGGTCCACACCTTCTGACCACTGAGCAACCAACCACCGTCAACCGCTACCGCGTTCGTCGCCAGCGCCGCCAGGTCCGAGCCCGCGCCCGGTTCGCTGAAGAGCTGACACCAGATCTCGTCGGCGTCGAGGATGCGCGGTAACCATCGCTGCTTCTGCTCCGCGGTCCCGTACGCGAGCAGGGTGGGGCCGGCGAGATTGATCCCGACTCGGTTCACCGGTTGGAGTGCACGCGATCGCGCGTACTCCATGTTGTAGAGCGCGACCTCGACCGGCGTCGCCCCGCGCCCGCCGTACTCCGCGGGCCAGTGGATGCCGACCCAACGATCCGCCGCGAGCTTGGCCTGCCACTCGCGACCCCAGGTGATCTCGTCGTCGAGCGATGCGAACCGCGGCGGGAGATCGAGATGCCGGTCCAACCAGTCGCGGATCTCGGCTGCGAACGCGAGTTCCGACTCGTTGAGTTCGAGGTTCATCGCTGCCGGTCCAAGTCAGAGGTCCCAGAACCGGTCGCGCTGATACGCAACGAACGACTCGTGCAGCGCCGACTCGTCGGGGGCGTCGAACGGTCGGTATCCGGCGTCGTCGCGTCCCCGGACGAACACCGGGTCGCCGT
>JBDUBS010000060.1:0-4773 GCA_040003875.1 Acidimicrobiia bacterium
TGGGTGACCTTGAGCTTGCCGTCTGCCATGTCAGGACCCCTGTCCCGCGCGGGCGACTACCTCAACCAGCCCGCCGACCTGAAGTTCGTGCTCGACGAAGTTCTCGCGAGCAAGTGGGCGAACCGCATCGACGCCGACCACATCGGTGCCGCCGGCTTGTCGCTGGGCGGCATGACGATCTGGGGCTCCATCGGCAACACCTGTTGTCGGGACCCACGCATCAAGGCCGCGATCGTGATGGACGGTTCGCAGCCGTCGTACGCGGATGGGAAGACCGTGCCGAATCGGATGCCGCTGCTCATGTACCACGCCGACCACGACTACTCATTGCCGTTCGCGCCCGCACGCACCGCCTTCGCCGCCGCGGCCCCGCCCAAGTACTTCGTGACCATTTTCGGCGCCTTCCACGCCGAACCCTACGAGAACACTCCCAACGTCGCCGACGCGATGGTCATGACCACGAGTACCGAGTTCTGGCGCGCCTACCTGCTCGACGACGCGGCTGCCCGAGCACAGATCGTGCCCAGCGCGATCGTTCCGGACATCAGCACAGCCGAGTACACGCCCGCGAAGTAGCGAGCCGCGAGCGGCCTCAGACGCGGGCCAGCTCCTCCCCGACCACTTCCACCATGTAGCCGAGATCGTCGGAACTGAGGGCGTGGTGCGCCGGGAGGCTCAGCGCCCGCTCGGTGATGGCGTCGGCGTGCGGGAGACCGTCTTCGGGCACTCGCCGTTCGATCGCCGCGTACGCAGGGTGGCGCAGGATGTTGCCGCTCCAGACCATGAAGCTCGAGATGCCACGGTCGACCAAGGCGCGCTGCAGAGACGCGCGGTCAACGCCCTCGCGGAGCAAGAACGGATACCGCATCCAGGTGGTGTGCGTGTCGGGGACGGTGCCCGGACGTTCGAGCAGGTCCGCGTGGTCGGCCATCAACTCGTGGAGACGATTCCAGTTGTGCTGCCGGCGGCTGTTGTAGTCGGCCAACTTCTCGAGTTGCACCAGGGCGTACGCCGCGCCGATCTCGGACGGTTCGAAGTTGTACCCGACCAGTTCGAACTGGAACGTGAGGTCGTAGGGGGTGCCGTCGGCCAGCGGACCGTGACGATCGGCCTCGCCCTGACGGGAACCGAACAGGTAGGTCTCGGACCGGCGTCCCCAGCGCCGCAGCATCAGGCAACGGTCGAGGAGTTTGTCGTCGTTCACACCGACCAGACCGCCATTGCCCGCGGCCGTGATCGCGTGGCCGCGGGCGAAACTCGTGACGCTGATGTCGGCGCGCTCGCCCGTCCGGCGGCCGCGCTGCCACGAATCGAGCACATCACAGGAGTCCTCGATCACGACGAGACCGTGCGCGTCGGCGACCGCCCGCACCGCATCCCAGTCGGGGCAATTGCCGACAAGGTTCGGCATGAGGATCGCACGCGTGCGCGGACCGATCATCTCTGCAATGCGCGACGCGTCCACCTGGTAGGTGTGCGGATCGACGTCGACGAACACGGGGACGAGCCCGGCTTGGACGATCGGCGCGATGTCGGTACCGAAGGTGACGGCCGCGGTCACGATCTCGTCGCCGGGTGCGAGCCCGAGCAACTCCACTGCGAGTTTGAGCGCGGACGACCCGGAGTTGACCATGACCCCGCGCCGCTTTGCGAGTAGCACGGCCACCGCGGCCTCGCAGGCGGCGACCTTGGGACCGATCGTGAGGTTGCTCGTCCGCAGGACTTCCACCACGGCTTCGATCTCGCGCTCGTCGTGCACCGCGCCCGGGTCGGGAAGTCGGCGGACCGGTCGATCGGGCATACGGATCACCTCCACGGAGAAGGCGCAGTATGGCCGCGTGTCGCGCACTACGTTGCGCCTCATGCCGACGGCCGCGCGCGAATACATCGACATCATCTTCGACAATCGCCGGTGGGCTGATTTCCAGCCGAGACCGGACGACATCTTCGTCTGCACCCCGCCGAAGTGCGGCACCACGTGGACCCAGACCATCGTCACCGAGTTGCTCTTCCCGTGCGGACCGACCCCGGGGCCGGTCTTCGAGGTCGCGCCGTGGATCGACGCCCGCTTCGAACCGATCGACGTCGTGCTCGACCGCCTGGAGGCGCAGACCCACCGCCGCCACATCAAGACCCACACCCCTGCCGACGGCGTCCCGATGTTCGACGACGCGAAGTACATCGTGGTGGGACGCGACGGACGCGACGCGTGCATGTCGTTCTTGAACCACATGGCGAACCTGCAACCCGAACTGATGCACCGGCTCATCACGAGTGCGATCGAGGAAGCCCTCCCACTCCCCCCGGGCGGCCCGCCGCCGACGCATGACGTTCATGCGTACTTCGACTGGTGGATGAACCGCCGTTTTTTCTTCGACCACATGAGCACGTGGTGGGAGCACCACGGTGAACCCAACGTGCTGTTCGTGCACTTCAACGACCTGCAGACCGACCTCGACGGCCAGATGCGACGCATTGCAGGTTTCCTCGACATCCCGGTGGACGAGACGGCCTGGCCGACACAAGTGGCGCGATGCACGTTCGCAGGCATGAAGGAGCGGCCACACGAGATCGCCGACTTCGAGGACCATTTCGTCGGCGGTGCCGACACGTTCCTCTACAAGGGCACGAACGGTCGTTGGCAGGGGGAACTGACCGCCGACGAACTCGCCCGCTACGACGCCATGGTGGTCGAGGCCTTCACCCCTGAGTGTGCGGCATGGCTCAGCGGGACGCCGGCCGGCTGACTCAGAGTCCGCCGTCGAACTGGTCGAGGCGTTCCACGAAGCGGCCGGGATCGACGAGGTGCGGATAGTGGCCCGTGTCGGGCCAGACCTCGACGCGAGCGTTGGCGACGAGACCGAGCAACCACTCGACGTAGGGAACCCCCGGGTCGCTGCCGTGGATCGCCAGGTACGGCACGCGGATGCCCGACAGCAACTCGCTCGCGAGTACGTCGAGTTCGGGGATGGTGTGGTCGAAGACCTCGGACCACATACCGAGGACCACCGCCTGCTCCGGGCTCGCGAGTGCGTCGAGTCGCGCCCGCTCCGCTGCGGGGAGCGGACCGTCGAGCACCCCGAACACGATCTCGATCGCCTCCCGGAACGACGCGTCGTCACCCTCGAGCATCGGCCGCAACGGGCTGAGCGCTTCCTTGAACCCGCCGAGCGCCAGCGGCTGGTCGACGTTGACGATCCCGCGTGCAGGATGACCCGCCCCGCCGTACGCGCTCACGACGACGCCGCCCATGGAGTGGCCCACCATCAACGGCTGATCGAGTTCCAGTGCGCCGACCACCGCGGCAACGTCTGACGCGAGCGTCGCCGCGTCATACGGCGATTGGCGAGCGGACTCGCCGTGCCCCCGGAGATCGATCGCGGTGACGGTCCACTGCGATTCGAGCCCGGCTCTCACCGGGTCCCAGGCCCGCCGCGACTCGGTGATGCCGTGCACGAGCACGAGGTCCCGCCCGCTGCCACCCCGGTCGTACGCGAGCGTGGTGCCGTCGTCGGTCGTCACGGTGTCCATGGGCGCGCAGCGTAGGAGTTACGGCTGACGGGTCCCGTGGTGGGCTGTACGATGCCCCTTTCGTCGGGGAGGCGTTATGCGGAGATTGTCGGTACTGGCCGTGCTCGTGGTCGTGGTGTTCGCCACTGCATGCACCCCGCTGCGGATGCACGTGACCGTGCTCGCGAGCGATGCATTCGGAGGTCGCAACAACGCCACGCAATCCTCGATCGACTCCCAGAACTACATCATCAGTCGATTGAAGGACTACGGCGCCACGGGGCTCAACACCGGAGCGAGCGGCGACGACTCCTTCCGCCAATCGTTCACTGCCGGGACGAACGTGATCGGCGTGATCAAGGGCAGCGAGCTGCCGAACGAGTACGTGATCGTCGGCGGTCACTACGACCACCTCGGCTCGTCGTGTCGCGGGTCCGGAGCAGCCGACTCGATCTGCAACGGCGCGACCGACAACGCGGCCGGCGCCGCCGCGACCATCGAAGTCGGTCACGCGATCGCAAACCTGCCGGGCGGTCCGAGACGGTCGGTGATCATCGCGTTGTGGGACCGCGAGGAGGACGGTCTCCTCGGCTCTGCGTACTACGTGCAACACCCGCTCGTACCGATCGCGCAGACGATCGCCTACGTCAACTTCGACATCCAGGGTGCGAACCTCCTGCCGACACTCCGATCGTCAAGTTTCGCGGTGGGAGCGGAGACCGGCGGCGCCCGCCTGCGCGACGCGGTGAAGACCGCCGTCGGCACGACCCTCCAGACCCACCTCGTGAGTTCGATCTTCGGCCAGGGCCGCAGCGACTACGTGAACTTCACCGGCGTCGGGGTGCCGAACGTGTTCTTCAGCGACTCGACCGGACCCTGTTACCACACCGTCGACGACGAGCTCGCGATCGTCGACTTCGCCGAGCTCGCCAAGCAGACCGCCATTGCCACCAAGGTCACCGAGGATCTCGTGGCCGGGGCCGCGCCGACATTCGTCAACAACCCACCGCTCGCCACCTACGCCGATGCGCTCGAGCTGCAAGCCGTGGTGACGCAGTCGCTGCCCGACAAGGGTCGGTTCACGCCGACCCAGCAGGCCCAGCTCCAGCAGTTCGTCGACGACCTCAACGGCGTCGTCAGCCGCGGTGAGGCGCAGTTCAACTCGAACGACGTCACCACCCTGCTCGCAGGCGCGTCGAACGCCGTGAACATCCTCACCACCGGCACCTGCGACGGCTTCCTGACCCCCTGACTGCCCCAACT
>JBDUBS010000607.1:0-4773 GCA_040003875.1 Acidimicrobiia bacterium
GAGTCGCAACTCCTTGCGCCCGCGGGTCTGGAAATAGAGGGTGCCTCCAGTCGGGATGCGGGTGCCGGACGCGTAGCGGATCTCGACCTCGGGCCAACCCAACTGCTCCGGCGCGCGTCCGCTCGACGCGGGAAACACCCGGCTGACGTCGTTCATGACACGCGTTCCGTCGGCCTCCTCCTGCAGGATCACGATGAGCGCGAAGTCTTCGAACCGCATCGGGATGTAGGTCCACCAGAAGCCTTCGAGTGGCTCGTCACCGGCACGCCCGGGCGGTTCGGCCTCCCCCACACCACGGATGCCCCACGAGCGGTCGCGCGTGCCCACCCAGGTATCAGGCGACACCTCGATCTCGGCACCGTCGACCCGAAGACTCCCCTCCCACGTGCCGACCTGCGCGAAACGTTGGGCGTCGAGGTTGATCCGTCCGTTCCGACGCCAGGTGTGGCGAGCCTCGTCGACGACGGGAAACGAGCCCTCCCAGGTGAGGTCGAACCCGACACCGTGGTCGTCGCCGTCGCAGATGATGCGCAACTTCTGGAGCGGTTCGATCACCTCGATTCGGTACGGACCCACCTCCTGCTTCATCCGGTCCTCGCCGAGGGTGTCGGACATCCGGATCGTGTGCTGGTGGTGACCCTTGCGCACGGTGGCGTACGCGTCGATCACACCGAGGTTGGGGTAGACGCCGAGGCCGGTGACGAGGAAGAGTTCGCCCGACCGGTCGTGGGCGTTCCAGTAGCAACGGTCGTACGCGTTCCGATCGCTCGTGTCCATGTACGCCATCGACAACGGCGCCTGATGGATCGGGTACTCATCCAGTGGAACGGGCATCGCAAACTCCTCGCAGGCCGAATCGACGACGCGGGACGTTAGGCCGACGGCACCGGCGGTCGCGGCGATGCAAGCAACTCGGCGATCCGGTCGACGAGCGGATCGAGCGGAGCCGCCGGATGGCCTCCGAGCGATTCCACACAGATGGTCGCCTGAGTCAATCCCTCATGGGTTCGGTCGAGCCAGGTGAGCAGCGACGTCGCCTGCCCCGGTTGGGGCACCACGATCGCTTCCAACACCAGACTGAGTCGGTCGATGTACGACACCGCACCCAACACCGAGAACGCTTCGTGCAACGCCACGAGCGCTTCGGTCAACGACGCATCCAGGAGGACCACACGCGTGTCGTCCACTCCGATCGTCGGATGCCGGAACGATGGCCCGATCAAATCGTCGGGCAGCGATGAGGCCCCGGACGACTTCGGCTCGGCAGTCCGGTCGTCGCCCGGCGATGCCTTGACATCGTTCTGCTCGGACCGCGTCGCCACGATGGCGGCGAAGGCTTGTGTGATCTGCGCGGTCCGCAGGGTGCGCACTCCGGCGTCGGCGAGATCGACCGCGATGTCCGGATGATGCCGACGAATGAGATCACGGTACGTCGCGCGCACCTCGATCCAGTTCGTCGTCTCGGTCACGCCGAGCACCATCCGTGCGGTGGCCAGGTCCACCCGGCCATCGTCGCGCGTCCAGGTTCCGAACGCCGCTTGCCCCGGACCGACGGTTGCGCCTACAGATGGTGGATGCCCGAACCCGGACTCCTGCCGTGACCGACACCGCCGCGGCCGTCACCACCGCCCTCGCCGGAGCCGTGGGCGCCGCGCAGGTGTTGGCCGGCGACGCGATCGGCCACGACTACGGACACGACGAAGCGCTCACGGTGTCCGCCGTCGCCCCGGCCTACGTCGTCCGGCCGGCTTCGACCGCCGAGGTGGCCGATCTCGTCGCGGTCGCGATCGAGCATCGGGTACCGATCACCGCCCGCGGGAGCGGCACTGGCCTCTCCGGCGCCTGCACCCCCCGGCCCGATTCCCTCGTCGTTTCGTTCGAGCGCATGAACGCCATCCTCGAGATCGATACCGAGAACCACGTCGCGGTCGTGCAGCCCGGCGTGACGCTTGCCCAACTCGACGACGCGCTCGCACCGCTCGGGCTTGCGTACCCGGTGTATCCCGGCGAGTACAGCGCGTCGCTCGGTGGCAACGTCGCCACCAACGCGGGCGGCATGCGCGCCGTGAAGTACGGCGTGACCCGCCATCAGGTCCTCGGCCTGGAAGCGGTGTTGCCGACCGGGGAGACCATCCGCACCGGCGGGAAGTTCGTGAAGGCGACCGCCGGCTACGACCTCACGCAGCTGATCATCGGCTCGGAAGGCACGCTCGCCCTGGTCACCGAAGCCACGCTCCGTCTCTACCCGCGCGCACCGCACACCGCGACCGTGCTCGCACCGTTTCCGTCACTCGACGCGGTGACCCATGCCATACCGCGAATCGTCGCGAGTGGCGTCGGCCCGATGATCCTCGAGTACATCGACATGATCACGCTGGGCGCGATCACCGCCCACGTCGGGCTCGACCTCGGCATCCCCGATGCCGTTCGCGAGACCGCGCTCGCATATCTCGTCGTCATGATGGAACAGAACTCCGACGACCGGCTCGACGAAGACGTCGCGCAGCTCGCCGAACAACTTGCCGAGTTGGGCGCCGTCGATGTGTACGTCCTCCCCGGCGCCGCAGCTGCATCACTGATCGATGCGCGCGAGAAGAGTTTCTGGGTGGCCAAGGCGAACAACGCCGACGACATCGTCGACATCGTCGTTCCCCGGGCATCCCTGCCGGAGTTCATGGCGCGGGTAGCCACCGTCGCGAGCGACTCCGGATCGTGGATCGCCGGCTGCGGACACGCCGGCGACGGCAATGTGCACCTATCAGTGTTCCAGCCCGACGCCGAGCAGCGCGATGCGGTCCTTCACGAACTCTTCGCCGAAGGTCTGCGCCTCGGCGGTGCGATCTCTGGTGAGCACGGGATCGGCAAGGCCAAGCAGGCGCACTTCCTCGAACTCGAGGACCCGGTCAAGATCGCACTGATGCGCCGTATCAAGTCGGCGTTCGACCCTCACAACATCCTAAACCCCGGCACGCTGCTCGACGACGAGGACGATTCCCGATGACGATGAACGGCGCTCAGTCGCTCCTACGGACACTGGTCGACAACGACGTCGACGTGTGTTTCACCAATCCCGGCACCTCGGAGATGCACTTCGTCGCCGCCCTCGACGGCGAACCGCGGATGCGCGCCATCCTCGGATTGTTCGAAGGCGTGGTCACCGGCGCCGCCGACGGCTACGCGCGCATGAGCGGTCGACCGGCGGCCACCTTGCTCCACCTCGGGCCCGGCCTCGGCAACGGCATCGCGAACCTCCACAACGCACGGCGGGCCCACACGCCGATGATCAACATCGTCGGCGACCATGCCACCTACCACCAGCAGTACGACGCACCATTGGAGAGCAACATCGAGACGCTGGCGGCCAATGTCTCGGGTTGGATCCGCCGATCGATCGCCACCGATCAGCTCGGCGCCGATACTGCAGCGGCAGTCGTGGCCGCGCGCACACCGCCGGGCGAGATCGCGACCCTGATTCTGCCGGCCGACACGTCGTGGTCGGATGGTGGCGTGCCGGTCGGATCCCAGACGCTCGTCGAACCTGCGGCGCCCGATGCCAACGCCGTCGCCGAGATTGCGATGGTGCTGCGTTCGAGCGAACCGACGGCTCTGCTGGTCGGTGACGACATCGTGCGCGACGAAGCGGCTTTGGCGCTCGTCGACGCCATCGGCGCAGCGCACGGTGCACGCGTCTTGGCCGAGGTATTCCCCACTCGCATTCGGCGCGGGGCCGGAATCGCGGCGGCCGATCGCCTCGGGTACCTGGCGGAGTTTGCCAGCGCGCAACTCGACGGACTGCGCCACATCGTGCTGATCGGTGCGAAGTCCCCCGTCACCTTCTTCGCCTATCCGAATCGGCCGAGTGATCTCGTACCTGACGGGTGCACGGTGCACACGCTCACCGAACCGCACGAGAGTGGCCCGGAGGCCGTTGCCCAGTTGGCGGACCTCCTCGGAGTGGGCGCCGCCACCGCAAGGCTCGCCGTCGCCTCCGACCCCGAACGCCCTACCGGCGACCTCGATGGCGCATCGCTCGCCGCCGCGGTGGCCTGGGCCATGCCCGACGACGCGATCGTGGTCGACGAGGCGCAAACGGGTGGCATCTGGGCCTCGCCCGCCACCGCCGGCTGTGCTCCGCACGATTGGCTGACCCTCACCGGTGGCGCAATCGGATTCGGGATGCCGGTAGCGACCGGGGCTGCCGTGGCCGCACCCGGTCGGCGCGTGCTCAACCTGCAAGCCGACGGGAGCGCCATGTACACGATGCAATCGTTGTGGACCCAGGCGCGTGAGGGCCTCGACGTCACGACGCTCGTCTTCGCCAACCGCTCCTACGCGATCCTGAACCTCGAGCTCTCGCGCGTCGGCGTCGAGTCACCGGGCCCAGTCGCGAAGTCGATGCTCGACCTCACGGGTCCCAACCTCGACTTCGTCGCCCTGGCGGAGGGAATGGGGGTACCGGCCACCCGACCGACCAATGCCGAGGAACTCGCGCTCGCGCTCCAGAAGGCGGTCGCGGAGCCCGGACCCCATCTCGTGGAGGCCGTGATCCCATCCGGGTTCTGATCGGAGGAGCCTCCCTCCCTCCGAGCGTTTGTCACTTTGAGGACGGCGGGCGTCCTCAAAGTGACAAGCGCACCGGGGTGGGGGTGGGGCCGTCTCCGTTAGCTCGACCACGATTTCCTCCTCCAATCGGGCGCCAGTAGAGCCGGGAGGTTCCGATCCGACAGACTCACCGGATGACCAATGCGGACTTCTCCGACATCCTTGCGGCCA
>JBDUBS010000601.1:0-4770 GCA_040003875.1 Acidimicrobiia bacterium
CGTCCACGGCGGCAGTCTCCCCATCGGCGGCGGCATCGACGGTTGCCGGCCCCTCCGGAGTATGGCCGTCCGGGGTGTCGGGTTTCGGAGTGTCGGGGTTCGGCTCGAGTTCAGCGCCGGCTTCGGTGGCGGCGAGGTCCGAATCCGCCCCGGTGGAGTCGGTGGGCCCGTCCGCCGGATCAACCGACGCCGCGGCCGAATCGTCGGGATTCTCGGCTTCCTCCGGATTCGTGACGATCACGGGGTCCGCACCGCTCGGCGTCGGCGTTTCGCCGGCGTCGGCGACCGCGGTCGATGGTCGGTCATCCATTCCATCCTCCGAAGCCTCATGCCTGCGTCGTGTACCGAAGAGTTTGCGGCCTCGGCGCTTGGGGTCGGCCGAATCCATGCGCGCCTCCTCCCGTCAGATGTCGGGCGATGTTTCACGTGAAACAATTGCTGTCGACCGTCCTCGATGTTTCACGTGAAACATCTACCAGAGGGGCGACCGAACCGAGAGGTTCCGCCGGCGAGGGAATTCCTCCGCGAGCGCCGAACCTTTGGTGAGGATAACGAACGAGCCGTGCTCATGCACGACTTCACGCGACATCTCCATCGAGAGTCTCTCCAGACCCTCGACTGACCACCGTTCTGGACCGCTCTGGGGGGGTTCGCTCACTGTCAGGCGACCACCGACAGCGAGCAACCCGCTGGCGCATTCTGCGGTGGGGGCGGGGGCCGCAAAAGATCGAGCGGCGATAAGGGCAAAGCGTTCGCGCCATGCAGGATCGTGCGCAAGGTCCTCCGCGCGGCCTTCCAACACGGTGACCCGGTCGGTCAGCCCCAGCCGCACCACGGCGGTCCGCAACCAGGCCGTGCGCTTGATCTGGCCGTCGAGGAGCGTCGCCCGGACGTCGGGCCAGAGCAAAGCGAAGACCAGGCCGGGGACCCCCGCACCGCTTCCGAGGTCGAGGAACGGTGCGGGTGCGAGTGCGCCGGCCCACGCCCGGGCATGATCGATGTGTCGCCGGACCGGGTCCGGCCCGAGGAACCCGAGCCGCCGGGCGTCCTCGAAAACGCCCTCGAGGGCGTCGAGGCCCGTCACGCCGGGCGGATCACCACGTGCCGTCGCGCGTCTTCACCTTCGGAGACGGTCTCGACCCCGTCGATCTCGTTCACGGTGTCGTGGACCGTCTTGCGGTCGAGTGAGTTCATCGGCTCGAGTGCACGGGCCTCGCCCGTGTCGAGAACCTGGGCGACGACCGACTCGGTGAACGCCGCGAGCGCGACCCGCCGCTTGGCCCGGTAACTGGCCACGTCCACGCGGACCCGCGCCGAGTGCCCGCCTGCCTCGCGTTGGACCACGGCCCGGGTGAGTTCCTCCATCGCGGTCAGGGTCGCGCCCTTCGGACCCACCAGGAGCCCGAGCTCCGGCCCTTCGACGTGGATTTCGATGACGTCGTCGTCGACGGTCGACGTGACCTCGCCCTCGAGGCCGATGGCCATGACCAGGCCGCTCACGAACTCCTCGGCGGCGGCCGCCTGGTCCTCGACTGACACAGTGCTCTCGTCCACGGTTCGTGCCCCTTCGTTGCGCGGCTGCTGCTGCGGCTGCTTCGGTTTCGGCTGACTGTTCGAGCGGGGCCGTCTGCTGCTGCCCTCATTGCGGCGTCCACCCCCGCCCTTGGGTTTCCCCCGTCGGCGGTCCTGGGGCTTCTCCCGCGAGATCGGCTTCAAGCGGACGCGAATCCTGGCCTCGCTGCCGCCGAAGCGGCCGAACAATCCTGATTTCGGCTCGGCGAGCACCTCGAACTCCACGTCTTCCTGGTGGACTCCGAGTTCATCGAGTGCCGCCTCGAGCGCTGCGTCGACGGTGCGCCCCGTCGTCTGTACCCATTCCATCTATCGCTTTCGCTTTCGGTTGCTGCGGGCGCCGTTGGGTGCACCGGTCTGCCCGGTTCCGTTCGAGGTGCCACTCGGCTTCGCACGGGGTTTCCCGGCCGACCGGTCGGTGGACTTTGCCCCACCCCCAGAGGCGGGCTTACCGCCCGACCCCTTCGATTTCGGTTCCGGCGGTGGCCGCTTGCCCGGCCGGGTGTCGTCGGCCAACCCGGTCTTGGACCCGGATTTCTCCGAACCCTCATCCGGTGGTCGAGACCCCTTCTTCGGTGGTGGTCCGGCGGCGGTGCCGATGGTTCTGAGCACCACTTCCTGTTGACCGATCTGCCAGAGGTTGGAGGTGAAGAAGTAGAGCACCACTCCGGAGAGCAGGCCCCAGGAGATGAACCCGAACACGATCGGGAACACCTTGCTGATGATGGCCATCTGCGGGTTCGGGGTGGTCTGGTTGCGCATGGTCTGGCGTTGCTGGAGGTAACCGGTGACCAGGACGAGCGCCACCAGCACCAGATACGGCGCGTAATCGGAGAGGGTCGAGCCGTTGGCGTTGACAACCTGGCTCGCGGACTTCGTGAGGTCCATACCGCCGACGAAGCTCATGTGCGGTTTACAGGCCGCCGCCTTCTTGGCCGGCGCGCAGATATCGGCGAACATCTTCGAGTCGATCGGGATGCTGTTCTTGATGTCACGCAAGGTCTGGTACAGCGCGATGAAGACCGGCATCTGCAAGACGAGGGGGAGACATCCGCCGAGCGGATTGATCTCGTTCTCCTTGTAGAACTTCATCATTTCTTCGTTGAGCTTCTGGCGGTCGTTCTTGTACTTCGCCTGGAGCTTCTTGATCTCCGGTTGGACCCGCTGCATGGCGAGCATCGACTTCGCCTGTTTCGCGGTCAGTGGGAAGAGCGCGAGCCGCACCGCCACCGTCAGGAGGATGATCGCCACACCGGAGTTCGGAATGACTGAATAGAGGAACGCGAGTACGGAACCCAGTCCGTTTTTGATCGCGTCCCAGAACGCCAAGGCCACCATCGCCTGCTACCTTCCCGATACCGAACGTACGTTTGGTTCACTGACGGGGTCGTACCCGCCCGGATTCCATGGGTGGCATCGGCCGACCCGCTTCAACCCCATCCACGATCCGCGGCCGAGCCCGTAGATCTCGATCGCGGTATGGGTGTATTCCGAACAACTCGGTGCGAACCGACAGCGGGGAGTCGTGCCGGCCATCACCCGCCGATACCCACGGATCGCACGCATCCCGGTCCGAGCGCCGAGGCTCGGTCCCTCAGCCATGCTGCTCCGCCAAGATCACGTCGAGCGAATGGGCGAGGTCCGAGTACGAGAGGGACACCGCTCGCGGCGTGACCCCGACCAGGTAGGCGTAGCCCGCCTCGAGGGTGACCGATCGCTCGACCATGAGCGCACGCAGGCGCCGACGGACCCGGTTTCGAACCACGGCGTTGCCGACTGCACGACTCACGGCGTACGCGATCTGCGGCGGGCCGGCATCGTGGATGCGGACCTGACGGATCGAGACCGCACCGTGTCGGCGGGGTCGGGCCCGAGACAGCTCGGCGAACGTCGCACGGCTGCGAACTCGGTGAATCAGGCCGAGAGCTTGGCGCGGCCGCGGTTGCGGCGCGACTTGAGCACCGCGCGACCCGCGCGGTTGCGCATACGAAGTCGGAAACCGTGCTTCTTCTTGCGTTTCCGATTGTTGGGCTGGAAGGTCCGCTTCACGCATGGCCTCCTCGAAGAGGGAAAATCGCCCCCAAAGGCCCGAGCGAAGAAGGTCTCGGACGCGTGGGGAGGGGCGGAACGGCGGGAGCTTAGAGTCCCGTGCCCCCCGCTCGCAACGCGGGCCGGGCCAACGCAAGGAAATCTCCCGGAGTCGGAGGGTTTGCAGTCTTCGAGCGCCGGTGCGGAACTCCTCCTGAAGATGGCCACCGAGCGCGCGAAGAGGGGACTACTCCCTCACACTGCGCGCGCACCAGTCATCGGCCTGGGGACGACTCCACCGGAGCAGTCGAATTACATGGATGATCTTCTGGCTACCTCCCTTGAGTGGCCTGGGGTCGGCTGCTACGGTCGCCCCTCCACCGCCTGATCACGGCCTCGGACGGTGGAACACCCACCACCGGCGCCCCCAAGGGCCCGGAGCGGCCGACTGCGGAGTACGAGACCCGATTTCCGGGCCGATTGACTTCTCCACACTTGTGGATGGGGCTGTGGAAACTTCCGAACGACGTCTGACTGCTGCTGCCCACGCTTGGGAATCGGCGACCACCGCCCTCCAGGCGCAGCTGTCCGAGGCCACCTGGAACACGTGGTTCCGCGATGTCCGCCCCATCGACCTCGATGGCAACCAACTGCGGCTGGCCATCCCCAACGCCGTGATCTGCGAACGGATCCGTTCGAGTTACAGCGGTCTCATCACCGCCGTGCTCCAGGACGTGACCGGCGACGACATCGGGCTCGAACTCGTCGTCGATGCCGGCCCTCGAGTCGACGAGCCGGTCGAGTACCCGAGGCAGAACGTGCGCCCGGTCCCTCAGGCCCCCGCTGACCATCACCGGCCCGTATCGGCTGCGCCGGCCGTCGAACCACCGGCCGCGTGGACCGCCCTGAATCCCCGCTACACCTTCGAGCACTTCGTGATCGGGGCCTCGAACCGTTTCGCCCACGCCGCGGCGCTCGCGGTCGCCGAGACCCCGGCCCGGTCCTACAACCCGCTCTTCATCTACGGACCCGCCGGGCTGGGCAAGACCCACCTGCTGCACGCCATCGGCAACTACGTGATGGAGGTGCATCAGCTGAGCCGGGTCCGCTACGTGTCGACCGAGACCCTCATGAACGAGTTCGTCGACGCGATCCGCAACAACGCCGCGA
>JBDUBS010000271.1:0-4755 GCA_040003875.1 Acidimicrobiia bacterium
TACGCCGGGCGACGTGCGCGCCATCATTCTGGCCCGTGCGCAACCGACGATCCGGCTCGGCGCGCCGCCCGACTTCGCCGCTCGAGGTGCGCACGAGTTGGTGTTGCACACGCACGACCTGAGTGCCGGGCTGGGCATCGAGTTCGTCCCACCCGAACCTGCATGCGCGCGGCTGCGTGACCACACCGCGCCCTGGCCGTTCGGGCCGGACCTACCGCCTACCGACGATGCGTGGTCCGATATGCTCGAACGGTCCGGGCGCGAGCGCGTCACCCCGCGTCCGTGACGCTGGAGGTCCGGCGCGGCACCGCGGCCGACGTCGACGCGGCGGCGAGACTGTTGGGCGTCGCGTTCGCCGAATCGCCGTGGACGCGGTGGACCGTCGCCGCCGACCGGCATTCCGAGCGCATCGGCTCGTTGCAGCGTCTCGTCATGGAAGGTGCGGTGCTGCCGTTCGGTGAGGTGTGGGTGGCGCGGGATGGCGATGTGCTCGTGGGTGTGGCGATGTGGATGCTTCCGGATCGTGTTCCACCGCCGACCGTGTGGGAAGAGATGCGGGCGGCGACCGCGCGCCTGGAAGGCGACCGGCACCCTTTCTCGGAGGCCGCCGAGCGGCTGGTCGCGCGGCTGCGGCCACGGCACCGGCACTTCGCACTCGGTGCGTTGGGGGTGGCACCGGATCGGCAGCGCCAGGGGATCGCGACCCGGCTGGTGAGTCCGGTGCTGGGCCGTGCCGATCGCGAGATGGTCGACGCGTACCTCGAGACGTCGACCGAGTCGAACGTTGCGTTCTACACCGGGCTCGGCTTCGCGGTGTCGGGTGAGTGTCGGATACCCGACGGCGGACCGCCGGTCTGGGCGATGACACGAGCGCCGGCGGGCAGTGTCCGACGGCAGGGGACCGAGACGTGACAGAGTCGGGCAACACATCCTTTGGGGGGACGATGATCTGGGGACGAACCAACCGGAACGCGTGCGCACTGATGGCGGCGACGCTGCTCGTGGTGAGCGCGTGCGGCAGCAGTAGTGGGAAGCGCGCGACCGACCCGTCGACACCGTGCGCGGCACAGGGGAAGGGCGACAAAGTACAGACCATCCGCGTGCCCGGAGACGAGAAGACGATCCAAGCAGCGGTGTGTGCCGCGCACGCGGGCGACCTGGTGCTGGTGAGCGCAGGGATGTACCGCGAGGCCGTCGACGTCACCACGCCGAACGTGACCATTCGCGGGGTCGACCGCGACCGCGTCATCCTCGACGGCGGGTTCAAGCTCGAGAACGGCATCCGGGTCCTCGAGACCGACGGTGTGGTCGTGGAGAACATGACGGCGCGCAACTACACCAGCAACGGTTTCTTCTGGACCGGATCGGACTACTTCCGGGGTTCCTATCTGACCGCCTACCGCAACGGTGACTACGGCGTCTACGCATTCGATGCCCACCACGGCCAGCTGGATCACAGCTATGGCGGGGGGAGTCCGGACGCCGGCTTCTACGTCGGCGAGTGCTTCACGTGCGATGTGGTGATCGACGGCGTCCTGTCCGAGAACAATGGACTCGGCTACTCCGGTACGAACTCGGGCGGCGACCTGTACATCATCCGATCAGTGTTCCGGCACAATCGCGCCGGCATCGTGCCCAACACCGGGTCCTACGAACAGTGCTATCCCCAGCGCGAGACGACGATCATCGGCAACCTCATCTACGCGAACGACAACTCGACGTCACCGGCGATCGACAATGCGTTGCTCGCAAGCGGGAACGGCATCCTCGCTCCCGGAGGCGTTCGGAACGTGATCGAACGCAATCGGGTCATGAACCATCCTCGGACCGGTATCGGCCTCGTCCCCTTCCCGGAGAGCGACGCCAGCGACCTCCCGCCGGCCGCGTCCACCTGGGACCAACCGTGCACACCCAAGCCGGCGACCGGCAAGACGAAGATCCCGGCTGCGGACTGCAAAGAGGTGAAGGGAATCATGGACAAGTGCGGAGTCCTCTGGGCCCCGAAGGAGAACCGGGTCATCGGCAACGTGGTGGAGGGTTCGGGGGTGGCCGACATCGCGGTCGGTACGCTCGACGTGTTCGGCACCGGCGAGACCACCGAGACTCTCGGGAACTGCTTCTCGGACAACACCTACGGCACCACGGCTCCCCACGACCTCGAGACCCTGGCGCCCTGTGACGCGGTCGGGCACGGCGATTGGACTGCGGGGGTGCTGGACCTGGTCGGTGTCTTCCTCGACATCCCGGCGGCACCGCCGAAGGACCGGTGGAAGACCACGCCGGTTCCGTCGGCCCAGACCCCGATGCCCGGGTCCGTGACCCGCGCGCCGGTCCGCTTCCAGGGCCCGACTCGGCCCGACCTGGCGGCGATCGCGGTCCCCGACGCCCCTACGGGAACGTGACGAGCGACCGACTCCGACCGCGATCGGGTTCCTCGGCCACGGTCGTCGTCACGGTGCTCGTGGCGGCCGCGATGGCGGTGAGCGCGGCTGCGATCGTGGCGCAGGCCGCGCGCTCGGATACCGAGACGGTCGCGATGGCCGGCCCGGGTCCCGGCGCGGGACCCGAGCGGTACTCCGGACCCCAGGGTGGCGTCGGTCAGTTCGTCGTCCAGTGTTTGTACAGCCATTCGGCGACCGACGACCCGATCGTGGTGCCGGACGAGCGTGGGATGGCGCATCGTCACGACTTCTACGGCGCGACTCGAACCCGGGCCGACTCGACACCCGCCGCACTTCGGCGTGGGAAGACCACGTGCGACAAATCGGGAGACACCGCGGCCTACTGGCACCCGACGCTCTCCGACCACGGTGTGGCGGTCCGACCGCGGAGTCTGGCGGCCTACTACCGCGCCGCGCCCGGAGTACCCCGGTCCCAAGTCCGCCCGTTCCCGTTCGGACTCGCCATGATCGCCGGCCATCCACACGCGCACCACTCGCAGACCGACGGCGCGGCCGGCTGGACCTGCGGCGCCCGTTCCGACCTCTTGGCCCGCCCGCCGGACTGCCCCGGTACTGCACCGCTCCACCTCGTCCTCACGTTCCCGGACTGTTGGGACGGTGTGAACATCGATGCGCCGGACCATCGCAGCCACGTTGCGTATTCGGCCCGCGGTCGGTGTGCGGACAGTCACCCGGTGCATGTTCCGCAGCTCACGGTCTCGGTGACGTTCCCCATCACGGGATCCGATCACGACCTCGCGCTCTCGTCCGGCAGTGTGCTCACGGCGCACGGAGATTTCCTGAACGCATGGGACCCGGCCGCCCTCGCGCGAGAGATCGCCATGTGCATCGGTCGCAACGCGGTGTGCGATCTCGCGTCGAACCGGCAGGAGAGTCCGCTGTTCCAGACCCGCTGACCGGACGTCGTCGGCGGTTGCGTCAGCCGACGACGCGGATGCCGCCGGTCATGCCCGTGGTCGCGGTGCCGTGCAAGGAGCAGTAGTAGGGGAAGTCACCGGTCTGGTCGAACCGGACGTCCCGAGAGACGCCGGGGCCGAACCCCGACGCCACCGATCCGAATCCGTCGTCGACTGCGATCACGTTGTGGACGTTGTGGCCGCGGTTCGTGAACGTCACCGTCGTTCCCTTGGTGATGGTGACGTACGCGGGCGCAAAATCGTTGTCGACCGCATCGATCGTGATGCTCCGCTTGCCCTTCTCGTTCGCGAACGGCTTGCCGGCGAGGGACGGGGAGGAGGCCGCGTCGCTTCCGCACGCAGCGAGGACGAGCGTGGCGGCGAGGACGAGCGTGGCGGTGGTCTGGACGCGCATCCCGAGGAATGTAGCGATCGCCCGGCACGCGCCTCGATGCGTGGGCGCAAGGAACGCGACCGTCAGCGGGGTAGCCCGAGCACCCGCTGGGCGAGGATGTTCTTGTTCACCTGGGTGGTCCCTCCTGCGATCGTCAGGGCGCGCATGTAGACCCGGTCCCGTCCCCACCGCCCGGAGTTGGCGTCGGGCCCGAGCACCTGGCCGGCGACCTCGCCGAGGTGTTGTTCGGCCTCGCTCCACACGAGCTTCGCGATCGAACCCTCCGGTCCCATGGCGCGCCCGTGGATCGCGCCCGAGATCGCGCGGTCCGACACGAGCTTGAGGAGCTCACCCTCGAGGTAGAGCGTGGCCAGCGATTGACGCTTGACCGGGTCCTCGAGTGCGCCGACTTCAGCGGCCTCGTCGATCAGCGTACGGATCTTCGCTCGGAGACCGAGGTGGAGGTTGGCGACGGTGCCGCGTTCGTAGGCCAGTGTCGTCATCGCGACCCGCCACCCGTCGTGGAGCGGTCCGAGCCGCGACGAGACCGGTACGTGGACGTCGGTGAAGAAGATCTCGTTGAACTCCTTCTCGCCCGTGATGGTGATGAGTGGTCGCACTTCGACGCCGGGCAGCGTCAGGTCGACGAGGAGGCACGAGATACCGCGGTGCTTGGGTGCCTCGGGATCGGTACGGACGAGCAGCTCACACCAGTTCGCGAGGTGACCGAGGGTGTTCCAGGTCTTCTGTCCGTTGACGACGAAATGATCGCCGTCGAGCTCGGCTTTGCATTGGAGCGACGCGAGGTCGGAGCCGGCATTCGGCTCCGAGAAGCCCTGACACCAGATGTCGTCGCCCCGGAGCATCCGGGGGAGATGGGTCGTGCGCTGTTCGTCGGACCCGAACTCGATGATGGCGGGCGCGATGTTCGACAAGCCGAGCGGGTTCAGTGTGCCCGGGGCGCCCGAACGGTGCATCTCCTCGGCGAAGACGACCTGTTCCA
>JBDUBS010000193.1:0-4729 GCA_040003875.1 Acidimicrobiia bacterium
GCCCATCGGCGGCGGACCGACCGGGGGCGGGTCGGGGTCCCCGTCATCGGACGGCAGTGACCGACCGGTCGAATGTGTCGACGCGCGACGGCCGGCACGCGGCCGTACGAACTCGCACCGTGTGCACACGTCGCCGACCTTTTACAGGGAGCGGGAGGTTCGGGGAGCATCCGGGCCGCGGCGGTGGCCGGGTCGGCCAGCACGGGCAGGTCATCCTGCATCGCGCACCATAAGACCCACAGCGCTCGTAGCCGTACGAGCAGTCCCGCCCGGCTGCGTGCATGAGTCGCCTTGACCATGTTCATGGACCTACCCGTTCCAGCACGGTCGAAACCTCCCGGAACGCCCCTGGCCGATGCATCGTGACAATCCAGGTTTGGCGTATCGCGTCGACTGGGAAGAATCCTCGACATCACAATCGGCACCGCGCGACGGTGCGCATGGAAGGAGACCCCAATGCTGGTCCTCGGACTCATACTCATGATTATCGGATTCGTCCTTGCGGTACCGGTCCTCTGGTCGATCGGAATCATCTTGGCCCTCATCGGTGCCGTTCTCTGGGTCGCCCAGAGCTCCGGCGCACACTGGGGTCGGCGCTGGTACTGACCACCCCAACTTCCTCTCCCCCTCGGACATGCCGTCCCCCGTTGCTCCCGCGAGCGACGGGGGACGCTGCATTCCAGCGGGCTTCGAGATCGCACTTCGGCGCGCTCCACAGAGTCGCCTGACGTTTCGATCCACGCCCACGGGGTATCCCGAAGGTCAGACCCCGAACCGAGGCTCGATCCATGGACGTTCCCGTAGGCGCGCCGGCATCGGCCGGCCCGCTCGATTCGGTCGATCTGCCCCAACTCCTCCGCCTCTCGGGTATGACCAAGGCACTCCTGACCGAGGTCGACGGCCTCACGTTCGACGACGCGGCACGTACGCGGCTGGCCGAGATCCAGCGGCGCGCCGTCGCCGCGATCGGCCACGGACTCCCGCGTGATCTGGCGCAGGAGTTGACCGACCTCTCGGCCCCTCCGATCGCCACCCCCTCCGACGGCGAACTCCGATTGGTCCAGGCCCAACTGGTCGGATGGCTCGACGGTTTGTTCCAGGCGCTCCAGGTCGCCGCGGTCGAACGTCAGGTGCAACTCGCACCGCCCGGCGCGACCGCTGCGGTCGACGCGCCGTCCGGTGCCATCCCGACCGGCGACGTCCCGTACGTGTCGCCCGGTTCCGGGCCCTACCTCTAGGAGTCGAAGCAGCGATGAAAGTGCTTGTCACCGGTGCATCCGGCAACGTGGGCTCGGCGCTCGTGGAGTCGCTGAAGTTGCGACCCGAGGTGGACGCCATCGTGGGAGTCACGCGTCGAGTCCCCGATTGGCGCCCGGACGGAGTGGAGTGGCGCGCGGCCGACATCACGACCGGCGACCTCGCGTCGGTCTTCAGTGGCTGCGACACCGTGATCCACCTCGCGTGGGCGGTCCAGCCTGCCCGCGACCCCGAAGGACTCTGGATGACGAACGTCCTCGGCTCCCAACGGGTGTTCGAAGCCGCCGCACGGGCGGGCGTCACGTCGCTGGTGCACGCATCGTCGGTGGCTGCGTACTCACCGGCCCCGCCCGGCACGATGGTCTCGGAGACCTGGCCGACCCACGGCATCCCCCAACTCGGCTACTCGTGGCAGAAGGCATACGTGGAGCGACTGCTCGACCGGTTCGAGACCGAGACCGAGATGCCGGTCGCGCGACTCCGTCCGGCGTTGATCTTCCGCCGTGAGGTGGCTCACGAGATCCGTCGATTGTTCCTCGGGTCGGTGCCGACCCGCTTGCTCGGACCCTGGGCGCGCCGGGCACTCGAGTTGCTGCCCGCCCGCTTCCAAGTAGTGCACTCACGCGACGCGGCCGACGCGTTCGCCCGAGCGGCCGCCACTCGCGCGGTCGGCGCCTTCAACATCGCTGCCGATCCCCCGCTCGGGACGCGCCTGTCACCACGATGGCTGGGGCCGGTCGCACACCACGTCGCCGCCGCGGCATGGCGGTCCCGAGTGTTCGCCGCCGAGCCGGGTTGGGTCGATCTCGGGCTGCGCGCGCCGCTGATGGACACCACCCGGGCCCGATCGGAACTCGGCTGGGTTCCGTTACGGTCGGCCCACGTGACCCTCGACGAACTGCTCGACGGTCTCCGCCACGACGCCCGATTCCCCACTCCTCCGCTGTCGTCTGACCGCGAAGCCGACGAGCCGGACCGTTTCGGGCCGATGATCGACCTCACCCCGGCCGAGCAGTTCTCCGACTCGCTGATCGCCGCCCCCGTCGGCTGATACCCCCCCTTATCGCCTCTGAGAGACCGCACGGAATCGATCAAGACCCGCTGGTTGGGTTCGGTGGTCAGTCGGGTTCGGGTGGTGGTGCCGTGCTCGGACCCACGCGGTCGGCCAACCAGTGGTTCATCGGCGCGCACTTGTCCCACACCCCCACGATGCGGGACGCGGCGCCCGCGGTGTGCATCCAGCGCGCGACCGGGAGCGACTTGCCGGCGGTGAGGCCCTTCATCCGGAGTAGTTCCACCCGCGGATGGTCACGCGGGTAGCCGCGAGGCGCGGTCTTGAGCGCGTCCATGCTCCCGATCTCGAGCCGTCCGACACGCAGTGCTGCCACCAACTCGACCACCTCGGCACCACTGCGCTCGTCGTCGACTGCGGCGCGCCAACGCTCCAACTGGTCGGAGGCCATCTGGTAGTAGCCGGTGCCCACGAACAGGCCTTCGGCGCTCACCTGCACGTAATAGATCGAGCCGTCGACCCCCTCGGTGACCGCGCCCGCGGCCGTCTTGTACGGCGTCTTGTCCTTGGCGAACCGCACGTCCCGATAGGGACGGAACACGCGGAGCCGGCCGTACTCGGCCTCGATGACGTCGGAGAGGGACTCGAACGGCTCGCGCACCGCCTCGTCGTAGACCGCGCGATTCGCCTGCCAGAACGATTTCGTGTTGTCCAGCTCCAGCCGTGCGTAGAAGTCGAACGCAGCCTGGGGCCATCCACGGAACTTTGCCATCGCCCTTGTCCTCCCAACCGTAGGTCTTCGATCGCGACCAGATCGTGCCGCACGGAGTCGGGTGCAGGCGATCCCGTGGACTCGCTCAACGAAAGCGGTCGCAGAACTGACGCTCTTGGAGGTTGCCTTGACCGTATGGGTCGACCCCGGTGCGCAGGCCTTGAAGCGACCAGCTGTTGTGCGCTTCGTTCATGTAGACGAACGGAGCCGGGCACGCGATGTGGATCACTTTTGCGCCATCGGGACAGTGAACGGGTGTATTCCAACACGTGAAGCCGAAATGTCCCAGCGCCGTCCCCGGCCCGCAGACGTCGACGAAACCCGGGGCTTGATGACTCGCGAGGTACGCGAGCGCGTCCCCACAATCGGTCGCGACCGTCGGGGCCTCGACTGCGGGCCCCATGGTCGTGGTCGTCGTTGTGCTGCTGGTGGTCGACGGCGTGACCGTCGGACCGACACCGATTCGGGCAGAGCCATCTTGGGTCGCCCGGGCCCGCATCACCGGTCGGTCACCGACGGCGTCCACCGTGACCACGGGCGCGCCACTCCCCGTCAGGACGAATCCGATCACCGAACCCAGTGCCACCACACCGAGCAGCGCCGCCAGCGAGCGGGCCGGTCGTGCACGGGATCGGGGATGAGGGGCATGTCGCCGCATCGGCCCGGATCGGACGGACGTGAGCCGCAGCTGACTCTGGGTAAATCAGACTTACAGCCGGAGAAACAGGCTGAACTTTTGGAAATCCGCGTGTGCGGGGCGTTGGGACCCGCGTCGTCGACCGGTTACCTCGGCGTACCGACGAGCCGCGCCGTCTGGGACTGGGCCGCCTCGTAGCGCGCCGACACGTCGTCCCAGTTGACGACGTTCCAAAACGCCTCGAAGAAGCGGGCCTTGTTGTTCTCGTACTGCAGGTAATACGCGTGCTCCCATGCGTCGAGCGCCAGCAACGGGATCGTGCCCTGGCCGTGCTCGCCCTGGTGGTCGTGCACCTGATGCACCACGAGTCGGCCGGCCAACGGCTCCCACGAAGTCAGCGCCCAGCCTGATCCCTGGATCGAGGTCGCAGCCTCGATCATCTGCTGACGGAATCCGGCAAAGCCGCCGAACGTGGTGTCGATCGCGGCACCGAACCGACCCTCGGGCTCGCCGCCGCCATCCGGCGACATGTTCGTCCAGAAGACCGAGTGCAGTACGTGTCCCGACACGTGGAACGCGAGGTTGCGCTCGAGCATTGCGAGCGCCGTGAAGTCGCCCTTCCCGCGCATCTCCTGCAACTTGTCGAGCGCGGTGTTGGCGCCCTTGACGTACGCCGCGTGATGCTTGTCGTGGTGCAACTCCATGATGCGGGCGTTGATGTGAGGTTCGAGCGCACCCGGGTCGTAAGCGAGATCGGGAAGCGTGTAGAGCTCGGTCATGATGACTCCTCAGGGGTAGCGGAGGTGTTCCGACGCGTGGTCAGGAGTGATGGAGGTCGGGCCGGGGATTGGGCTCTGCCCCGTCCGCCACCGATCCGTTGGCGGTGACGTCGTCGCTTCGCAACCCGATCGGCGTGATCGCGGTCTCGGCCAAAGTCCCGATGACGTCAGTCCCGATGACCTCCGAGGTCTCGGCCGCAGCGTTCGGAGCGATGTAATTCGCTGGGGCCCGGCCGCGCGCCAACAGTTGCTGTGCACCGAAGCCGGCCAGC
>JBDUBS010000405.1:0-4714 GCA_040003875.1 Acidimicrobiia bacterium
ACACCATGGGCCGCGGCCACTGCGTCCACCATCCGCCGCGTGACGAACCCCGACGCCTCGAACGTGGCGCGCCGGATCGCGCCGGCGTCGTGCGTGAGGTCGAGGTCGGCGAGCATCCCTCGTCGGTACGGGTCGTGGAGTGGCACGCGTTCGCCACGCGGGTACGGCGACCAGACGGGCACCCGGTCCGCCCGCACCGGTGCGCCCGCCGTCTCGGCCCCCATTGCACGCGTGGCCCAGTTGATGAAGAGGCCTCCGGCGTTGCTCGGTCCGCCCGCGAGGAACAGGTCGGGCTCGGTGAACGGCATGACCCAGTGGTCGGGGACGGCATCGTGGAGTGCGGTCACCGTGTTCACGATGAGCGTCGTCCCCATCAGGATCAGCACGTCGCCCACCTGGTTCGCGCCCGCGACGATCTGGTCGGTGAGTACGTCGATGCATCCCGGCGCGAGCACGGGTCCGTCGGGGCCGTCGACGTGGCCACACGCCCAACCGGTCGGCGCGATGCGCGGCAACTGCTCCACGGTGATACCGAGGTCGGCGGCGACCGCCGGGTCCCATTGGGTCCAGTCGAACAGTGGGTACGCCACGCTCGCGGTCGTGGTGTCGAGCACGACCTCCCCGCTCAACGCGTGGTTCGCCATCGTCGTCGCGGGCCAGAACCCGGCGGCGTGGGGCGCCGTCTCGCGCGCCCAGCGCAGAAAGTTGAGGAGTTCACCGGCCTCGGCCGGGTTCCCACGGCTCGGTGCGCCCTGACCCCGCACGTCGCCGTAGAGCAGGCCCGGGGTGAGCGGCGCGCCGGTCGCGTCGACGGCGGCGACCGACGGCACCATGGCACACACGCTCACACCCGCGGGTGCATCGTCGAGCGCGAGGGCCGCGAGCGCGGCGCGGGGGCCGTCGCGCCAAGCCGAGGTGGGATCGTGCTCGAACCGATCCGGTTCCGGAATGCGAATCTCGTGCGGGATACGCGCCTGAGCAACGACGATCCCATCTTCGTCGGCGGCGACGGCCTTCACCGACGACGTACCGATGTCGATGCCGACGGTGACCGGTCCGGCGCGACTCATGGCCGGGGTTGCGCGTCCACGAGTGCGGCGAGAACTTCGTCGTGCAGCAACCCGTTGGTCGACAGCGCGCTCCCCCCGCCCGCGGTCCGTTCACCTTCGAGGCTCGTGAACCGACCGCCCGCCTCCTCGACGATCACCTGGATCGCGGCGAGGTCCCAGAGGTTCACGATGGGCTCCACCGCGATGTCGGCGGCGCCCTCGGCGACGAACATGTGTTGGAGAAAGTCGCCGACACCCCGGGTTCGCCACACCGCGTGGAGCAGATCGACCATCGGTTGCGCGGTGGTGCGGAAGGCGGTCCAGGACGGCAGGTCGGAGTAGCAGAGTTGCGCGTCGGCCAGGTCGGAGACCGCCGACACCCGAATGGGCCGCTCGTTCACGAATGCGCCGTCGCCGCGAGCTGCGTACCAGCGCATGTGCAGCGCGGGCGCGGAGACAACCCCGACGGTCAACTCGCCGGCTGCTTCCAATGCGATGAGCGTCCCCCATATCGGGAACCCCCGCACGTAACTGGCGGTCCCGTCGATCGGGTCGATGATCCAGCGCCGCTCACCGCTCCCCTCGACCCCGAATTCCTCGCCGAGCACCGCGTCGCCCGGTCGCGCCGCCTGAATCCCCTCTCGGATCAGGATCTCGGCGGCCCGGTCGGCCTCGGTCACGTGGGTGGTGTCCGGCTTGCGATCGATGACGAGATCCTCGGCCCGGAACCGGGCCATGGTGAGGGCATCGGCGGCATCGGCGAGTTCGAGGGCGAGGACGAGGTCAGGGTTGATGGCGCCACGTTAGTGAAGGCGCACGTCGGCAATGCCCGCTTCCGTACCCTGCGTTCGGCCATGCTGGAGTGATGGTGCACCCTTCGCCGTTCCGTCGCCGTACCGCGCTCCTGGGCGCGGCGCTCGCCGTCATCAGTCTCGCCGCGTGTGACTCCGGTTCCTCCACGGCCAAGCCGAAACGGACCACGACGACCACGCGTCGTCATGCCACGACCACCACGTCGTCGTCGACCAGTACCAGTTCGACTACGGCCACCACCGCACCGCCGCCGGCCACCACCGTGCCGACAACTCCTCCCACCACATCACCGTCGAACTCCGGCAACTGTGGTCCGCGCGCCGGTGCGATCTACGCGGCGGTCCAGGGTGGCGACCTCGGGCCGGTTCCGTTGGAGAAGTACACGATCGCGAACTGTCGGGTCTCGGTCGCCAATCCGATCTGGTCCGCGGTGACGCTCGTTCCCAACCCCGGTTCCGGTGTGGCGCAACTCACGGTGGCGCTCGAACGAGTCGGCGCGCTATGGAACGTGAAGGCCTACGGTCAGAACCACGTCGCGTGTTCGGCGCCGCCACCCGTACCCACCGAACTCCAACTCGGCTGCTGAATCGAGCGGGGCGCGTTACGCGGGCATGACCTCCAGGACGGTGGCCGAGCCCATGCCGCCGCCCGCACACATGCTCGAGACCCCGATACCGCCGCCACGCCGCGCCAACTCGTTCACCAGCGTGATGATCATGCGGGCACCGGTCGCGGCCACCGGGTGGCCGAGGCTGCACCCGCTGCCGTTCACATTGGTGATGGCGTGATCGATGCCGAGAATCCGCGTGCTCGCGACACACATCGCGGCGAAGGCTTCGTTGATCTCGAACAGGTCGACGTCACCGACGGCCAGCCCGGCTCGGTCCAGTGCCTTCGGGATCGCGTACGTGGGTCCGAGCCCCGTGTCACGCGGGGGGACCCCGGCCGAAGCCCACGACTTCACGATGGCCATCGGCCGCAGTCCGTGCGCCTGCGCGTACTCGGAGTCGACGATCATGAGCGCAGCACCGGCGTCGTTCAGCCCCGACGAGTTCCCCGCGGTGATGCTGAACCCCTCGATCTCGGGGTGGAGCGGCTTGAGGCTCGCCAGCTTTTCCATGGTGGTGCCCCGACGCGGGTGCTCGTCCACCGCGAACTCGACCGTCTCACCGTCGCGCCGCTTGACCGTGATGGGCACGATCTCGTCCTCGAACTTGCCGCCGTCGATCGCGGCGATGGCCCGTTGGTGTGACTCGAAAGCCCAGTGATCCATCTCATCACGGGTGACGTTTGCCTTCCGGGCCGAGTTCCAGCCGACTGTGATCGACATGTCGAACGCCGGTGCGTCCGGGGTGGCCGGGTGACTGGGCGACATCCACGGCTCCATGTCGTCGGTCCCGAGCTTGCGCTTCATCGCGGTCGGCGAGCTCGAGATCGACTCGGCGCCACCGGCGATCACCACGCGGTCCATGCCGGCGCGGATGCTCGCGGCCGCACCCTGCACCGCGGCCATGCCCGACGCGCAATGCCGGTTCAGCGCCACGCCAGGAACGTGCTCGAGTCCGAGCTCCACCGCGGCGTACCGGGCGATGTCGCCGCCACCCTGGAGGGACTCGCCCATCTGCAGGTCGTCGACGTCGTCCTTGGGCACCCCGGAGCGTTCGAGTGCGGCTCCGACGGCGTACCCGGCCAGGTCGAACGCCGAGACGTCGAGCAGCGTGCCCTTGCGGGCGGTACCGATCGCGGTGCGGGCGGTCGAGACGATGACGGCGTCACCCATGGGGCGTCCTCCGATTCGGGCGAGTGATCGTGTGCTGCGAAGCCCGGGGATCGTATCCCTGACCCATCCAAGCTGACGGAGGCGTCAGGTGCGCGCGTCAGCGTCAGCACGGGTCACCCAGGCCGGCCGGGACGGCGTGCGGGTCCGGAAGCAACGCGATGCCCCGATTGATGATCGGGGCGAACAGCGCGTCGCCGAGCGGACCCGTGGTCACGAGGCGGTTGGGATCGTTCGGCGCCGGCCCGACCGGCAGCGTCAGGAACGTCCAGGTGGCGGGGTCGTCCTGCACGAACCGGTGCACCAGGTCTGCGATCGCGCCCCGGCCGAGCTGACTGTCGACCGTGAGCGAGCTGATCACTGCGTCGGCCATCCGCTGCACCGAACCGAGGTCGGCCCCCACCTGCGCCTTGGTCTTGGCGAGCAGGTCCTGAAGGAACATCTGCTGTCGGTGAATCCGGTCCAGGTCCCCCGCGCCGGAGCGGTCGATCCACCGTTGTCCGTCGTAGGCCTCGAGGTGGCGGCTCCGCACGAACGCCAACGCGCGATCGCCGTCGAAGTTGGTGCACCCCGGCACCGCGACATCAAGCCCGCTATAGGTATCCCGGATCGGCGCGGGGACGTTCATCCGCAGCCCGCCCGCGGCGTCCACCACCTTGATGAAGGATCGGAAGTCGACCTGCACGTAGTGGTTGATCTGCACGTCGAGATTCGTCTTGATCGCGTCGATCAAGGCCGCCGGACCGTGGTCGAAGAACGAGTTCAGCTGCCGACTGGTGCCGTGATCGTCGACGAGAAGATCGCGAGGCAACGACACCACGGTGACACCCGTCGCCGTGAGCCGCACCAACATCATCACGTCGGCCCGCTGTCCGGACTGGTCCGTCGCCGAACCGAACGTCTGCGCCTCCTGGGCGTTACTGACGAAGGCCCGGCTGTCGCTGCCGACGACCAGAATCGTCATCGGGTACGTCAACGTCGAGGGGTCGAGCACTCCAGCCGGCAGGATCCGACGGGGCACGCGGTCGATCCGCTCGTCGACTTGGCGCTGGAGCAGCACGACCCCGCCGACGAC
>JBDUBS010000576.1:0-4708 GCA_040003875.1 Acidimicrobiia bacterium
GCGGCGGACGCTCCAATCGAGGTACCAGGTCCGGCCCGTCGGCGGGGCGGTGCCGAGACGGATGGAGAAGGCGCGGGTGAGCCCGGAAACGACGACCGGTCGGCTCGCTCGTTGGTTGCGCACGGCCAGCGACCACAGCATCTCGGGTTGTTTGCTCGCGGGCCGGACGGCGATCACGTCGCCGGGGCGGATGCGAGCGTCGAGCGCGGTGAGCGGGTCGGTCGGCCCCGATCGCGCACCCACGGCCCACGCGGCACTCGGCGCCACCACGAGGACGGCCGTAGCCGCCACGAGGGCCAGGCCCGCCAACCGCTGCCGACGCAGCACCGCGTCGAAGAGGAAGGCCAGCGCGACTGCCGGGGCCCAGGCCATGAGGGTGAAGGTGCGATCGAGCACGACGGGAAACCCGAGCCCGGCGATGCCACCCGCGACAACCGGAACCGCGAACAGCGCGACCCACGCCCGGGCGAGGTGGCGGTCGCGGCGAACGATGACGACCGCGCCCACGACGACGGCTGCAACCACGATGAGTACGTACCGAAGGTCGTAGGAGACGGCGCGGGCGATCGCGGTCGTGAGCGTGTCGAAGGTCGTCGCCGGGATCCACGACGAGTGGCCGCCCTGGGCCTGGACCACGAAATGCGGGCCCCATGTGACGGCCCAGATCGCGCTAGCACCGACGATCGCGCCCCGCCATCGCCACGCATTCCGGTCGCGCCGGAGCCCGGCCGCGGCGAGCAGTCCGAGCGCGAGCAGGAACATCGAGATGTGGGTGTAGAGCCCGACGAGCACGAGCGCGCCGAGTAGCGGAGCGTGGTAGCGCGCGGGGCGACGCAGCCAGTGGTCGGTCAATATCGCGATGCCCACGCCGAGGACCTCGAGTTCGGCGTACATGCGCGCGTCGCGACCGTGCGCGATCTGGAACGCGCTGAGTGCGAACAGTCCGGTCGCGATCACCGCGATCCGACCGCGTGGGCGGAGCCAGAGCGCGAGCATGACCAGAGCTGCGATCGAGCAGACCGCCGAAGGGAAGCGGAACCAGAACTCGTTCACGCCTGCCCGGGCGAGCGGGGCACGCAAGAGATAGTCGAGGGGCGGATGCGAGTCGTGCGCGGTGAGATAGGCGAGCAGATCCCCGAACGGTCGGCGTCCGGCCATGGCGGTGAAGGACTCGTCGTAGTTCAGCTTCTGCGCGCCGAGTGACCAGAGGCGGAAACCGGCCCCGAGGGCCACGAGCATGACGAGCGCAGCGTCGTTCGACCATCGTGATGGTGCGGTTCGGGTCGGGGCGACGGGCGGATTCTCCTCGGCCGGTGGCGCGGCTGTCCGACGGTCGAGCGTGAGGCTCACGTGGGGCCTGACGTTCGCTGTGGCCGTGCATTGGCGATGCGCACCGTTGTCTCCTCGGGCCCGGTCGTCGCACCGTACGAAGCGACGAGTCATCGACCGCTCGGAGGTGGGTCATCGGCCGGCAAATCCTCCCGGACTGATGCTGAGAACCGGGACAGTCCGTGTCGCGGAGTTGCTGTGCCTTGAACTTGTGGCACCAGCGCGTGACCGATCGATTCGATGCAGTGTCAATCGACGGAGTCTGGTCCGACTCGTGCCCGGCGGTGCCGGAGGAACTCGACGCCGAGTGGGATCACCGAGAGCGCCACGATGACGACGATCACGAGGTCGAGGGAGTCTCCGATGTTCGGGAATCGCCGGCCGAGCGCCCAGCCGAGCAGGAGAACGCCCGTGGCCCACAGGGTGCCACCGACAACGTTGTAGATCGTGAAGCGACGGTGGTTCATGCGGGACGCCCCGGCGACGACGGGCGCGAACGTACGCACGATCGGAACGAATCGGGCGAGCACAATCGTCGTGTTTCCGTGCCGCTCGAAGAAGGCCTCGGCGCGAGTGAGGTGATCGCGTTTGAACAGGCGTGAATCGGGTCGCTCGAAGATCCGGCGTCCGAAGCGATGACCCAAGCCGTATCCGACCTGGTCGCCGGCGATCGCGGCGATGGTGCAACCCAGTACGAGCAGCGGAAGGGGAGCGACCAATGAGGTGGTCGCCGCGAGCAGACCGGCCGTGAAGAGCAGCGAGTCGCCCGGGAGGAAGAAGCCGATGAGGAGACCTGACTCCGCGAAGACGACGGCGAAGAGGCCGAGCGTGCCGACGCTCTGAATCAGGTGATGCGGATCGATGCCGAGTGTTGCGATCATCGGTGTTCGACTGGCGTCGGTCGGTCCATCTGGTTGCTCCGTGAGCCGCGTGCTCGGTGTTCGGGTCGATGTGGCAGGGGTCAGAGGTCGCGGAGCGCCGTCACCGGGGCGCGTTGGGCGCGCCGGATCGTTGCGAGCGCAGCAACGGTCACGGCGGTGACCGCGACCCCGCCGACGATGACGAGGTACCCCCATGGCACGGAGAGCACTGCGGGGGGCGGGTCGAACACGCCGGTGAGGACCTTGACGAGCATCGCGGCGAGTGCCCAACCGGCCAACCCACCGCTCACGAGTCCACCGACGGTGACGAATGCAGCTTCGCTCCACACGAAGCCACCGAGTTGGCGTGGCTTGGCTCCGAGTGCGGTGGCGATCGCGAAGTTGCGTCGCCGCTCCGCGAAGCCGAGTGCGAGCACGAGTCCCGTGGTGGCCGCGGCGAGTGCGACGGCAAAGCCCAGCTCGACCCGCGTAAGACCGGCGAGGTCGACCGCGGTGAGGCTGGAGCCGACGACCTTGCGTGAAGTGGTGATGTCGGTGACGGTCGCACTCGTGCCAACGTGCCGGCGGATCGTTGCGGCGACGGACCGCGGCGAACTGCCGGCCGTGTTGACCAGGAATGCACCCACGGCGTCGGTGCCGGTCGCGTGGGTGACGTAAGCGGCGTTGGCCACCATGAAGCTGTCACGAGGTGCGGTGGGGAACTCGGTGGCGATGCCGATGTAGTGGAAGGACACCTCGGTGAGCTGCTTGGTCCGACCGTCTTGGAGTCGGAGTCGGAGCAGGTCTCCGGGATGGAGCTGGAAGTCTTTGACGGTCTCGGCACTGACGAGAACGCCGTCGAGTTGCTGACCGAGCCGGCTCATGAGCCCGCGTGCGGTCCCGCCTTGGAAGTAGGCGTCCTGCAGGCTGGTCGCATCCACGATGGTGGAGGTACGCACTCCGTAGAGGTCTTGGAGGTCGGCGCCGACATAGGCGTACCGATGTTGGAGCGGTTCAACGGACGCGACGCCCGGGAGTGAGGCGAAGCGGGTCGCGACGCGCGCGGGGACGGCGCTGCCGGGGGTCTCGGTGACCGTGACGTCGGCGCCGTTCGTGAGACGTGCGTCGACCGCGGACTGTGTCTCGTACGTGCTGTTGAAGACTGCGGTCGACGCGGCGAACGCCGTCGTCAATGCGACGAGTGCGAGCGCGCCGGCCAGCAGACGCCGTTGTCGGCGCATCGTCGCGCCGACGGTGCTGGCCAGTCGCCCCGAGAACGGTCGTGCGAGTGCGTTCGTGATGGCGCGGCCGCGTCCGAGGATCACGTACGCGACGCGCCACGTGAGGAGCCCGGCTCCGGCCCAGAGCAAGGCGGGGCCGGCGAGTGCCCAGTAGCTGACCGAGATCGCGGGGGTACCCTCGGGCGCCAGGACGAGTTGGTACCCGTTGCGGCTGGTGAGCCAGAAGACCAGCGCCGACCCGGCGAGCAGTGCGAAGTCGAGGCCGAAGCGCATCCACCGCGGCGGACGAGCCCGTCCGACGATGCGCCGTGCGCCGACGACGGTGAGTGACCGTGCATCGCGCCACGCGGGGACGGCGACGGCGACGGCCGCAATGGTGAGCCCGATGACCGCCGCGCCGACCGCCCAGACGATTGCGCTACCGGTCGTCGCGCCGAACGAAGCTTCACCGAACGCGGTCGCGCCGACGACCGCGGCGATGCCGAGTCCGGCGATGGCGCCAATCCCGCCGACGAACGCGGCTTCGAACAGCGCCAGTCGGACAAGGGTGGTCGTCGGGGCGCCGCGGGTGCGCAGGAGCGCCTGTTCGCGTCGGCGTCGATCGGCACCGGAGGCCGCGACCGCCGCGGTGAGCATGCCGGCCAGGTCGGCGCCGGGGACGCCGAGGAAGAGGAACAGCACCTGCGCGTAGAGCGCGTCGCCGCGGGCGGCGGCGAGCGTCGCGCCGAGGTTGTCGCCGACGAGTCCGGTGCCGGCGAGCTTGACCTCGAGGTTGCGGGCGGCTCCGCTCACCCGGGTGTACGCCGCCGCGGGATCGCTCGGGAGCGTGTGCGCGAGGCGGGCATGGGCCTGGTTGCTCACCAGGTCCGGGCGCGACGCCGCGAGGGGGTCGAGGTGCTGGTGCCACTGCGCGGCTGGGAGCAGGATCACGTTGTCGGGTGGCGCCTGCGGTTGGGCGCCGACCGGCGCGCCGATCTTCTGGAAGAACGAGTCAGCCTGGGGGAGATCGACGACTCCGTCGACGCGGACATCGAACGCGGGGAGTCCGGTACGGTCGATCGTGATCGTGTCGCCCGGCGCGACGTGGAGGTTCGCGGCGGTCTGCTGGGCGACGAGTACACCGGTGCGCGCTCCGACGAGATCGCGGATGACACCAGGGAACACGCGCCGGTACGTGTCGGGCAGGCCGACGACGACACCCGCCCCGGTCGTCTGAGTCGAGCCTCCGGTGATGGCCTGCAATCCGGGAGTCTGCGCGAACTCGACCGGGAGCGCCGC
>JBDUBS010000199.1:0-4696 GCA_040003875.1 Acidimicrobiia bacterium
CGCGCTCGGACTCGGATTCATTCTCTTCGAGATCTCCATGATCCAACGTCTCGTGTTGTTCCTCGGATACCCCACGTACTCGCTCACCGTGACCCTCGCGTCGTTGCTGGTCTTCACTGGTATCGGAGCGTTGTGGAGCAACCGCCTGGTCGAGCGGGCGCGTGTCGTCGTTCCGATCGTCTTCCTGGTGCTCTGCGGACTCACCGCGTTCTACGAGTTCGGACTCGACAGTCTCAAGGACGGCCTCCTCGCGGAGGGGCTCGCCGTGCGCGTGATCGTGACCGTGGTGGTGCTCGCGCCACTCGGGGTCTGTCTCGGCATGTTCATGCCATTGGGCCTGAACCTGGTGAACGGGCTCTCCGACCATCCCGACGAGTACGTCGCCTGGTCGTGGGCAGTGAACGGGTTCTTCTCGGTGATCGGGTCGGTACTCACCACGATCCTCGCGATGTCGATCGGATTCCGCTCGGTGCAACTCGTGGCGCTCGGCGTGTACGCCGTCGCAGTCGTCGCCTATCTCCGGCTCCGGAACCGGGCTGCCCAGATCGCGCTCGCCCGCGTTTGACGGTCGGGATGACGCGCCCACCGCAGCGGTGAGAGAGTTCCCGCCGTGGCCACCGAGACCGAGAGTCCCCGCCGAATGCTCGGGCGGTGGTCGGTGCGCGCCCTCTCGATACTCGGCTCGTTCCTGCTCGTCGTCGCGTCGATCGGCTGGTGGCTCGACACCCGGGTCATCGATGACGACGGATTCGCCGATGTGGTCGCGCAGGCCTCGCAACGGGCGCCGGTCCGTGACTACATCGCGGATCAGGCGACGCTGCGTCTGGCGCGGACGTCGAACTTCGTCACCGCGGCCCGCCCCGCAGTCACCGGTGCCCTCTCCGCCGCGATCGCGACGAAACCGGTCGAGGATGCCATCCGGGACTTCGCGACCCGCGCGCATCAGCAGGTCTTCGAAGCGCGAGCGGCGCGCCGCGTCGACATCGACGCGCAACAGGCCGCAACCTCGGTGCGCTCCGCGCTCCAGTCGATCAATCCGGCCCTCTCGAAGAAGCTGCCGGCGAACGTCCTCGATGCGTCAGCGACGATCTCGCAAAACGAAGTCGTCGACGTCCTGTTCCGGCTGAGCGCCTGGATCTGGATCTGGATCCCGACCGGCGCGCTCGGCATCCTTGTGTTCGCCGAGGCGATGCGGCGAGCGGCAGACCGGGTCGCGGCGGTCCGGACGGTCGGCGTGGTCATGGCGATCTCGGGTGCGTTGCTCGCGGGCATCGGGGCGGCGGCACCGGTCGTCGGGGGCGTGGTGGCGCCGAACGATCCGCTCCGCAGCGATGCCGTGTCCGAGTTCACCAGTCTCCTGACCGGTCGCCTGACCGGCGCGGGGCTTGCGCTGATCCTGATCGGGCTGTCCGTCGCGCTGGCGCCGGCCGCCGACGGCGGTGATCTCGGGCATCGCTGGGGCCGGCTCCGAGCCTGGGTCGCGACGAAACGCACGCAACCTCGCTGGCGCTTCGTCGGCGGAGTGGGGTTGGTCCTGCTCGCCGTCTCCTTCCTCACTCGGGCCGCGTCGACGGCCCGGACATTGGTGTCGCTCGGTGCCTTCCTCGGGGTCTACCTCGGCGTCGTGGTCTGTCTCCGCGCGGCGGGCATTCTCCATACCGATCACACGATCAGGAGACTCCGGCGACGCTGGATCGGTCTCGTGGCCGCGACCATGATGCTGTCCATCCTCGGCTCGGCGGCCGCCGTGGTCACCCTCGCCTCCGCGTCGACCAGTACGCCGAAGGCCGACGAGTTCGCCACCGGCTGCAACGGGTACTTCGAGCTGTGCGCCCAACCGATGGACCAGATCGTCTGGCCGGCGAGCCACAACGCGATGTCGTCGAGCGCTTACAACTTTCTCGGCGCGGAACACACGATCACGATCCCCGAGCAGCTCAACGCGGGCGCCCGGTTCCTCATGCTCGACGTCTACTACGGGTACGACGACAACGGGCTTGTCCGCACGAACCTGGCCGGGGGGGTGGATCGTCGGGCATTGGAGAAGGAACGGGGGAAAGCGGCGGTGGACTCGCTCCGGCGCGTGGGTGCGTTGACCGGCGCCGCCGACACGTCGGGACACAAGCAGGAGCTCTACTTCTGTCATGACCTGTGCGAGCTCGGAGCCGTCAAGGCCGTCGACGTGTTCCGCGCGATCGACGCCTATCTCGAACGCAACCTCACCGACATGCTGGTGCTCGATTTCGAGGACTACGTGCAGCCCAAGGATCTTCGGGCCGCACTCGAGGAGTCCGGACTGTGGGATCGCGTCCGCACCGTCACGCCCGAGGAGATCCACACCGTCCCGCTCGGGTACCTCCTGGCCCGCAAGCCCGGAGCGGCCGAGAACCCCCGGCGGGTCATCACTACGAGCGAGAAGCACGGTGACATCGCGAAGTGGCTGCCGGCGACCTACTCGTTGTTCGAGGAGACGCCGTACACGTTCACGAGCGTGAAGGACTTCAGCTGCGCGCCCAAGCGAGGGAAGGCCGGGAACCCGATGTTCCTGATCAACCACTGGCTCCGGCCGGACGGTCCGCCCGATCCGGCCGCTGCGGGACACGTCAACTCGCGATCGGTCCTGCTCGATCGTTTCCGGACGTGCGCCGCGGCTCGTGAGCGGCTCCCGGACGTGCTGGCCGTCGACTTCACCGAGGTCGGATCGTTGTATTCGACGGTGCGCGACCTGAACGGGGCGATCGCCAAGGTCACGGGCGTCACCTACGACGTCGACCGATCGATCAAGAACGCCTTCAACCGTGGCGACCTCACGGAGGCCCAGGCCCGAGAGATCCGAGGGCTGCACCGGCTGCCGAGTGTCTCGCAGGCCGCGGCGCGACGGCTCCTCGGAACCGCCGCGCAATATCTGACGCGGCCCACGGCGCTGGACAAGCTCGAGCAGGACAACGAGGTCCGCAATCCGCCGTCCACCGGGTTGCCGCGCGGGCCCGAGATCCCGGCCGAGTGGCAACCGCCGCCCGATACGACCACGACGACCAAACCGAAGCGCTGACCGCCGTCGCCTCAGAGGTAATCGGTGCGCTGGAGATACGTGAACGCCAGCCACCCCGGCGCAACGGGGATCCAGAACGTCGCGAGGCGGTAGAGGAACACGGACGGCACCGCGATCTCGTTGGGCATCCCGGCCGCGACGAGGCCCGCGATGCAAGCGGCCTCGAGCGCACCGAGGCCGCCGGGTGTCGGCGCGACGGTGGCCACCGCGGAGGCGGCCAGGTAGATCGCGCCCACCTGGGCGAAGCTCAAGCCCGACCCTCCGAACGCCTCGACCGCGAAGAACAGCGCGACGAGATAACTCGTGGTCACCAGGGCCGAACCGCCGAAGAGCAACGCGACCTTGCCGGGATGACGGAGCGTGCCGCCGATCCCGCTGAGGGCGCGGCGCACGATCGGAACCAGTCGGCCCGTGACCTGATGGCGCACGGCCGGAATCGCGAAGCTCACCGCAGTGACCACGACCACCCCCGCGAGGCCGTAGAGCGCGATCACCGGATCAGGAAGCGAGATCGACCCGAAGGCATCCCGACCGGCCCAGACCGCGAACGTCACCAGCATGAGGATGTGGACCATCACCCCGGCGACGAAGTTGAGTCCCACACTCGACACCGCGACGGCCGGATCCACGCCGGCCTTCTGGATGAACCGGGTGTTGAGGGCCATGCCGCCGAGGCCGGCCGGGGCCAGCTTGCTCGCAAACGACGACGCAACCTGGGCCAACAGTGTCGCGACCGACGGCAGCCGTTGATTGACCGATCCCATCACCGCCAACGTTGCGCCGACGAAGGTGAGCGCCCCGGTCGCCAGGACCGGGATGAACCACCACCAGTTGGCGTCGCCGACCCGGTTGATGATGTCGCCGACGTTCCCGAACTGTGGGATGAGGAAGTACGTCGCCAACCCCAGCGTGGCCAGCATCAACAACTTGCGGCGGTTGAACCGCTCGAGCTGGGCAAGTTCGGGCGGTGCCGGGACGCCGTGTCGTTCGAGGACGTGACGCAACTCGTCGAGGAGGTGGGGTTGGTGCTTGAGCGCGGCCCGCGTCGCGCCGGCGAGCGCGCCGGGCTGGAGCAGCGGGAGCGCGGTCTCGACCGCGCCGACGTCGAGCACCCGGAGGGCCGTGCTGGTCGCACGCTCGGGACCGACCGCGACCGCGAGCGACACGAGCAACTGCGCGACGTCACCCGCGAGCGCTCGATCGTCGGCGGCAACCTCACCGAAGGCGAACTCCACGACCCAGGGGCCGTCCCGATCGGTGATCAGACTGTTCAGGCGCAGGTTGCGATGGGCGATACCGCGTCGGCGCATCGCTGCGAGCTGGTGCCAGACGTCGACGAGTATCTCGTCGCTGATCTGGTCGGGTGCCATCCGGTCGAGCGGTGTACCGGTGACGGCCGTGTACACGAGCACCATCGACTCGTCCCCGACGGCGGCGACGGTGCGCAGCGCAGGCGTCCGCACGCGGGCACTCCGTGCGAGCAGCGCGACCAACGCCTCGTGTTCCGCGCTGCGCCGTAGGCTCGAGAACGGCCGCTCGTCGCCGACGTTCTTCAGGCGTACGAATCGGTAGGCCCGAAACAGCAGGTCGGCGGACCGTTCCTCGGGGCTGAGGACTTTCGCGTACACCCGGGAGTCGTCGTCG
>JBDUBS010000033.1:0-4691 GCA_040003875.1 Acidimicrobiia bacterium
ATTGTCGCACGGCCTTCGACCGGGCGCGTTGTCGACAAATCGGTTGAACAAGCTGTGCCCGGTGCCAGAGACTTTCCACATGACGAACAAGCCACGTCTGCGCGTGAGGGAGATGCAGCTCGCCGAAGTGGAGATTCGGTTCAACTACTTCCACGACGCGTCGGATGAGCATCTTCGCACCCTCGGCGTCGATCGCGCGCTGCTGCCAACGCGGGAAGCGTGGCGTGCCCTCTACGAACAGGACTACGCACGTCCGATTCGAGAGCGGGACATCTACTCCTTGGTATGGGAGCTCGACGAGAGGCCGGTCGGGTTCAGCTCGGTCGATCAAATCGTCTTCGGCAAGGAGGCCTTCATGCACTTGCATATCCTCAGCCCGACGCAGCGAAACTCTGGCTTGGGGACTGCGTTCGTCAACGAATCGGCGCGGATCTACTTCGACGTCCTCGAGTTGGAGCGACTCTTCTCCGAGCCGAACGCGTTCAACGTCGCGCCGAATCGCACGCTGCAACGCGCCGGTTTCCGCTATCTGTTCACGCATGAGACGACGCCCGGTCCGCTCAACTTCCCGCAGACAGCGACCCGGTGGGTACTTGCTCGACGCGTACGGTGGCTTGCACCCCTTCGGCGGTGCTCCGGCGCGATCGATCGGTGGTTACTGGTCGGGCCAGGACATCACCAGGGGCGTGGCCATGATCGGCGGCGGAGCCGCGGCGCGTGGGTACGTGCTCGACGGCGCCGGCGCGATCTGGCGGTTCGGTGGCGCACCGCCGGTCGAGGCGACCACCTATTGGGGTGCGATCGTCGCCCGCGGACTCTCGATCTCTCCGTGATCGACTCGCACCGGGACTACGCGAGCGCGTCGACCTTGGGGACCGCGGTGAGGAAGAACCGCGAGTCGCGGATCTGCGCGTAGGTCTCGTGGTCGAACGGCACCGGGTGGCGCTCGGTCTCGGTCGAGAGGTAGCGCTCGTACTGGTCGACGGGGAAGAAGTCGAGCAGTGCGTCGGGGGAGTCGCCGAAGTCCTCGAGGCCCTCGCCGACGTGGACCTCGACGAAGCACATCGGACGCTTGGCCAGGGTGCGGGCCGCGCCGTGGAGCGCGCGAACTTCGCAACCCTCGATGTCGAGGAAGACCAGATCCGGATCGCCGTGGCGTTCGGCGAGCTGGTCGATGGTGAAGGCCTCGACGGTCTCGCTGTCCTCGAAGTCGCCGATCTGACCGTTGAGGCCGCGGCCGAAGTTGACCGTGCCGCCGGTCTCGGTGACCGCGGCGTGGAGGATCTCGAGGTTGTCGACCCGGTTGAGGTCCTTGTTGCGGCGGGCCACCTCTGCGTTGTGCGAACTCGCTTCGACCGCGAGCACCCGACCGGTCGGGCCGACCGTGGTTGCGAAGAGCATGGCGTACACACACTGGTGGGCCCCGAGGTCGAACACCGTCGAGCCGGCACCGATGCCGTGGTCGCTCACGAACATCACTTCGGGGACCTCGGGCCAGTCCTCGTCGTACCAAGCCACCGAGACGTCGTCGGCCATCGTCACTTCGAAGTCGGCGCCGCCGTAGGTGTGGTGGACCGTCGGCGCGTCGTCGACGGCGACCGGAACCGGGACCGCAGGAGCCGGCTCCGGCGCGATCTCCGGGGTGCGGTGACGCTTCGAGAACGGGTTGCGCATGGCGAGCTCCTGTCGTCGGCCCGGACGGTCGCGAGTTCAACGGGCAGGTCGGCACGCGGGCGTTCCGGTCGCACCGACCAGCTGGGAAAACTACCGCCGGACGGGGGTTCGGGGGCGGCAATCGGGCCCGGGAAGCCTCGGTCGTTCCCCCGAATCCGGGGGTCACGTCGCTAGTATCGGAGGCCGGTACCGCTGCCGATGGCGGGTCCGCACCTCCCGTGGCCACCTTCCTCGATCCCGCCCCGACGCCCCGGTCCCCCGATCGGATGGACGTCTCAGACCGCCCCGGTCCGATCCAACGGGTGCGTCGCATCTGGACCTTCCGGGAACTGCTGGTGAACCTCACCCGCAAAGAGCTCAAGATCAAGTACAAGAACAGCGCGCTGGGCTTCGTGTGGTCGCTGCTCAACCCGATGCTCTACCTCGTGGTCTTCTACCTGGTGTTCACGTATTTCATCCCGGCGTCGATCCCGTACTTCCCGATCTTCCTGCTCTCGGGCCTCCTGCCCTACAACCTCTTCTCGGCCGGACTCGGTGGCGGCACCACCTCGATCGTCGGGAATGCCGGCCTCGTCGGCAAGGTGTGGTTCCCGCGCGAGATCCTGCCCCTCGCGTCGATTGGTGCCGCGGTCGTGCATTTCGGACTGCAGCTCGCGGTCCTGACCGGGGCGCTCGTCGTGTTCCGTTACCAGCCGGCGTGGTCGTACCTGCCGCTCCTCGTACCGGCACTCGTCACGCTGCTCGTGCTCCTCGCGGCCCTGGCGATGACGCTCGCGGCGGTGAACGTCTACGCCAGGGACACCCAGCACCTGCTCGAACTCGTCCTGCTCGCGTGGTTCTGGATGACACCGATCGTCTACCCCTACGCCCAGGTCCGGGAGAAGATCGGCGACTGGGCATTGCTGAACCCGCTCACCCCGGTCGTGCTCGCGATGCAACGCGCGATCTGGGGCTCGCATGTGGTGACGATCGGGGTGACCAACAAAACGCCGAAGCAGTTGACCGCGCTGCCCGACGTCGGCCAGTGGTGGTACCTGCGCAACCTCGGCGTGTTGTTCGTCATCTCGGTCGGCCTGCTCTTCTTCGCGTTCTGGGTGTTCGGTCGGTTGGAAGACAACCTCTCGGAGAACATCTGATGAACGCGTCGATCGAGATCGACAACGTCTCCAAGCACTTCAAGCTCAACCACGCGCGTGCGGACTCGCTCAAGGAGCGGGTCATCAACCTCCGACGCAAGACCACGCACGAGGAGTTCTGGGCACTGCGCGACGTCACCATCCACGTGAACTCGGGGGAAACGGTCGGCCTCCTGGGCCACAACGGCTCCGGAAAGTCGACGCTGCTCAAGTGCGTCGCGGGGATCATGCGTCCGACGTCGGGCACGATTCGCAAGCGGGGCCGGACCGCGGCGCTGCTCGAACTCGGCTCGGGGTTCCACGGCGACCTCACCGGTCGCGAGAACATCTACATGAACGGTTCGATCCTCGGCCTCAGCCGGGTCGACATCGACCGCATCTTCGACGACATCGTCGATTTCTCGGAGATCGAGGACTTCATCGACAACCAGGTGAAGCACTACTCGTCCGGGATGGCGGCTCGGCTCGGGTTCGCGGTGGCAGTCAACGTCGACCCCGAGATCCTGCTCGTCGACGAGGTGCTCTCGGTGGGGGACGAGGCGTTCCAGCGCAAATGCCTCGACCGCATCAAGCAGTTTCAGCGTGACGGCCGCACCATCCTGCTTGTGACCCACGCCGTCGACCTGGTCCGTCAGATCTGCGACCGGGCCGCGGTGCTCGACCACGGCAACCTCGTCGCGTTCGGCGCGCCGGGCGAAGCCGCGCTGGCATTCCGCGAACATCTGCGCAAGAAGGGGGCCGAGGTCCCGCACGACCTCAACGACCCCACACTGCTCCGCAACCTCGAAGTCGAGATCCGCGGCGCGCAGGTGGTGTATCCACGGCCCGAGTCGGCCTACATCCATCCGAGCGATCCGGTCCAGATCCGGGTCGACTACCTCGCGCCCGAGCGCGTCGACGACATCGTCTTCTCGATCGCGATCTTCGACCAGGACGGGAAGATGCTCATCGGCACCAACTCGGACCTCATGGGCGACGATCCCGGTTCGATCGACGGTGAGGGCACTTGCATCTTCGAGTTCGATCGGTTCCCGGTGCTCGACGGTGTGTACCTGGTGCACCTCGGAATCCACTCCCACGACGGTGGCGTGGTCTACGACCAGCGCGAGGGTCAGGAAACCGTCGTCGTGCTCAGCGAGGGTCGCGACGTCGGGCTCGTGCACTTCCCGGTGCGGGCGCACATCGAGGCGCGCGCCACGCCCATCTCCGGCTGACAAACCGGCGATGCCGACCGACGCCGCTGCACCCACGCCATCCAACCCCCGCCGCGCGTCGGGCTCGGTCCTGTCAGGCGCCGGCGTGCTCGTGGCGGGCCGGTACGTCGTCGCCGCGCTGGCGACGATCAGCACGTTCATCATCCTGCGGCAACTGACTCAGGATCAGTTCGGCGAGTACTCGGTCATCTTCGCGCTGCTCGGCATCGTCGGGCTGATCGCCGACCTTCGCTTGTCGCGGATCGTGTTGAGCGAGGTCATCGAGGCCGACGAAGCGGGCGCGGCGCGTGTCGTCGGTTCCTACACCGGTCTCCGACTCGTGATCGGGGTCGTGTCGTACGCGGTGGGGATGCTCTGCGTCGGGATCGGTGCCGCCACGGGCGACTTCTCCACTGATGTGGTGATCGGCACCGCGCTCGGCGGGCTCACCCTGATCGTCCTGTCGGTCGCCTTCGGCCTCATCCTGTTGTTCGAGGCGCGGTTGTGGCTGCGGGACATCGCGATCTCGAACGTCCTCGGACAAGTCGCAGGCTTCGCTCTCGTCCTCACCGTCTCGTTCGCCGGGATCGGATCGCTGCTCTGGTACGTGGGCGCCAATGTGGTCAACGGCATCGTGGTGCTGGCGTGGTTGGTCCTCATTCTTCGGAAGGGTGCGGGCATCCGGATC
>JBDUBS010000457.1:0-4684 GCA_040003875.1 Acidimicrobiia bacterium
CCGTGGGCGGCGTTGATGGCGGTGAGGGCGAGGGCGGTGGCGCGGCGGTCGTGGGTGAAGGCGACCGGATCGGCGCCGACGGCACGCGCGATGTCGGGGAGGGCGTGCGCGGTGGCGGCGATCACGCGGGTCAGCGCCCGATGCGGTGGGACGGGCGCGAACTCGTCGGTGTGGAGCGCGCGCAGCAGTGGAGGTAGAAGCGGCGCACGCACGGGTCAGACCTGCAGCCGCCACGCGTCGCCGTCAGCCACGATGTGGCCGGCCCCCACACCGGCGAAGTGCGTGCCGATCACGAGAACGTCGGTACCCGCGTAGCGAGCCAGGAACTCCCGACGGGTCGCCTGCGCGTGGTCGGCATCGGAGTCGAAGGTGCTGGCGAAGTGTGGCTCGGCGCATTGGATCGGATGGTGCATCACATCGCCGGTAATCAAGGCCTCGGCCCCATCCGAGGAGATGTGCACGCTCTGGTGGCCCGGTGAGTGGCCCGGCGTCGGCTCCAGGACCACGTCGCGGGTGACTCGATGGCCGAACTCGACCAGTTCGACGAGACCGGCCTCGATCACCGGCCGCACCGAGTCGCCGTACACGTCGCCATCCTCGTGGATGCCGTACGCGTCCCAGTGCTCGGACTCGACGCGGCCGATCAGGTAACGCGCGTTCGGGAACGTGGGCACCCAGGCGCCGTCGACGAACATCGTGTTCCATCCCACGTGGTCGACGTGGAGATGGGTACAGACCACGACGTCGAACGACTCGCGGGGAAATCCCGCCGCGTCCAGACTGGCGAGGAACGGTGTCTGCATGTGGTCGAAGAAGACGTTGGTGCGCGGCTTGTCGTTCCCGATGCAGGTGTCGATGGCGATCCGCTTGCCCTCGGACTCCACGACGAGCAGTTGGATGCGCAGCACCACGAGGCCGTCGTCGGTGGCGAAGTTCGGCACCAACCAGGGGTGGGTCTGCACCGTCGCGCCGGTGGCCGACGGGATCATCAGCTCGCCCGGGATCGGCGCCTCGATTTCGACCACGCTGGTGATACTCACGTTGCCGACCCGCCAGGTGTTCATGCCATTTCCCCTCTTGGCCCTACGGGCCCGGCCGGTCGGGCCCCGCTCGCCGCGAGCAACGCCGGTACGACCTGCCCCACGGCTCGCTCATCTCACCTGCTTGATGCGGACGGCTTCCCAGTCGCCCTGACGACCAGGGACGACGTCGAACTCGACCGCGATGCCGACCTGGATGGCGCGGGTGCCATCGGCGATCTGGGTGCAGTGGAACGGGAAGCGGGCGCCGTCGGCCTCGACCACTCCGATCCCCCGCGGCTCGGAGAACTCGGCGACCTTCCCGGTGACCACGTCAGTGGACGATCTTCGCGATCGGCAACTCGATGATGCCCGTGGCACCCGCGTCCTTGAGCGCCGGGATCAGGATGTTGATCTCGGACTTCGCGACGACCGTCTCCACTGCGTACGCATCGTCGCCGTGCAACTTCGACACGGTCGGCGACTTGAGCGCCGGCAGGATGTCGATGACCCGCTGGAGGTTCGCGTCGTCCACGTTGAGCTTCACGAGCACCCGCCCGCGCGCTTCGAGCGCACCCGTGAGCAGCGTCATCAGCTGTTCCATCGCCTTGCGCTTCTCGGGGTCGGCGTAGGCAGCGGGATTCGCGATCAGCTCGGTGTACGAGACGACGATGGTGTCGATCACCTTGAGCCCGGCTGCACGCAACGCGCGGCCGGTCTCGGTGATCTCGACGACGGCGTCGGCGATCTCCGGGATCTTCGCTTCGGTCGCGCCGTACGAGAGCGTGATCTCGGCGTCGACGCCCGCCTCCTCGAAAAAGCGCCGGGTGAGTTCGGGGTACTCGGTCTGGACCCGCACTCCGGGAGGCAGGTCCTTCACGGACTCGACCTCGGCGTCGCCGGCCACCGCCAGCACCATCCGAATCGGGCGTGCGGTCGCCTTCGAGTAGTGGAGTTCGGTGAGGGTGACGACCTCGGCGCTCGTCTCCTCCACCCAGTCCCGTCCGGTGATCCCGAGGTCGAACATCCCGTTCGCCACGTAGCGCGGGATCTCCTGCGGACGCAGGACCATTACTTCGTTGACGCGCGGGTCGTCGACGACGCCCCGGTAGTCGACGTCCGAGTTGCGGCCGACGGCGAGGTCGGCGTCCTCGAAGAGTTGGAACGTGGCCCGTTCGAGTGAGCCCTTGGGCAAGACGATTCGCAGCATGTGGGGCAGTTTCTAGTCGCGGACGGGTGGAATGCTCCGCAGCAATTCGACCATCTCGAGCGCGGTGGCTGCGGCTTCCTCACCTTTGTGGCCTTCGGAACCACCGATACGGTCGACGGCCTGGGCATGGGTGTTGGTGGTCAGGATCCCGAACACGACCGGCACGCCCGTGGCGAGCGCCACCGCTTGCAGTCCTCGCGCCGCTTCGCCGGCCACGTACTCGAAATGTGGGGTGTCGCCCCGGATGACTGCACCCAGGCAGACGACGCCGTCGACGGTGCCCGAGCGGGCGAGTTGCTGCGCCACGAGCGGCAGCTCGAACGCCCCCGGCACGCGCACGACACAGATCGCGTCTTCGACCACTCCCCGAGTCGCGAACGTCCGCCGGACCCCTTCGAGGAGTGGCTCGGTGATGTCCTCGTTGAAGCGGGCGACCACCACACCGAACCGCATCCCCGCACCGTCGATCGCGTCGGCGGCCGCTGCGTACTCACCCATGCGTCTGCTCCCAAGTCTGGCGATCCAATCGGTACAGCACGTGGGGCAGGTCCGCGTGCACGACTTCGCAGTCGTAGACGAATCCGATCTTCTCCATCACGCCACGAGACGCGACGTTGTCGATCATGGTCCCGCTGATGACCTCGGCCAACGCGCATTCGGTGAACGCGATCTCGGCCACCCGCGTCGCAGCTTCGGACGCCAACCCTTCGCGCCAACGCTGGGGAACAATCGCCCAACCGATTTCGGTACCCGTGTGACCACCGAACTCCATCGGGTGCAGCAGTATCCACCCGACCGGCTGTTCCGTTTCCCGGTCCGCGAGGAGCCATGCGCCACAGGACTCGCGCGCCCAGAGGTCGTCAAAATGCGTGAGGAGCGCGCGCACGCCGTGGCGGTCGCGACCGCCCCCGAGCCACGCCGTGACGCGGGGGTCCGCCCACGTCGCCACCAGGAACTCGGTGTAGGTCGCGTCCGGACGTCGCGCGCGCAGTCGCTCCGTCGTGAACGAGGCCGGTGCTCGGCTCACGCAGTCGTTTCCGCGTCGTCGAGGCCGAGGAGGTGACCCATCTTCTCCTGCTTGGTACGCAGGTAGGCGATGTTCTCTGCGTTGGGCGCGACCGAGAGCGGCACCCGCTCGACGATTTCGAGCCCGAAGCCCTCGAGGCCGCCGTACTTCGCCGGGTTGTTGGTCATCACCCGCATCGTCGTGATCCCGAGGTCGACCAGGATCTGCGATCCAATGCCGTACTCACGCGAATCGTTCGGGAACCCGAGTTCCTCGTTGGCCTGCACGGTGTCGCGGCCTTGATCCTGGAGCGTGTACGCCCGCAGCTTGTGCCCGAGGCCGATCCCACGACCCTCGTGACCGCGCAGATACACGACCACGCCGCGACCCTCCGCCGCGATCTGTGCGAGCGCGCCGTCGAGCTGGAGCCCGCAGTCACAACGCATCGAACCGAAGACATCACCCGTGAGGCACTCGCTGTGCACGCGCACGAGGACGTTCTCCTGGCCCGACACGTCGCCACAGACGAACGCCATGTGCTCCACGCCGTCGAGCAGACTCTCGAACACGTACGCCGTGAACTCACCGTGCCGGGTCGGGATGCGGGCGTCGCTCACGCGTCGCACCAACTTCTCGCGGTGCCGGCGGAAGCGGATGAGGTCCGCGATCGAGATGATCTGCAGCCCGTGCTCGGCCGCGAACACTTCGAGCTGCGGCATGCGCGCCATCGTGCCGTCGTCGTTCACGACCTCGGCGAGCACGCCCGACTCGCTCAGTCCGGCGAGACGCGACAGGTCGACCGCAGCCTCGGTATGACCTGCCCGCTTGAGCACGCCACCCTCCCGGTACCGCAACGGAAAGATGTGACCGGGGCGGGCGAAGTCCGCCGGGCGCGACGCCGGGTCGATCAGCTTCTTGACCGTCGCGGCCCGATCCGCCGCCGAGATCCCGGTCGTCGTCTCCGCCGCCGCGTCGACCGACACCGTGAACGCCGTCCGTTGCGATTCAGTGTTGTTGCTGACCATCAGCGGGAGCTGCAACTCGTCGAGCCGCTCCCCCGTCATCGGCATGCAGATCACACCGCTCGTGTAGCGCACGAAGAAGCTCATCGCCTCGGGCGTGATCTTGTCGGCGGCCATGATCAGGTCGCCTTCGTTCTCCCGATCTTCGTCGTCGACGACGATCACGATCTCGCCCCGACCGATGGCGGCAATCGCATTCTCGATGTGCGTGAACACGGGTTACTCCCTGGTCGCGAGCAGGCGCTCGACGTGTTTGGCGAGGATGTCGACCTCGACGTTGATGGGATCGCCGGTCCGCTTCGGGCCGAGCGTGGTGACGGAGAGCGTGTGCGGGATGACCGCGACCTCGACGCTGCGGTCAGTGTCGTCGAGCGCGGCGACGGTGAGGCTGATGCCGTCGATGGTGATGGACCCCTTCTCGACCACG
>JBDUBS010000594.1:0-4669 GCA_040003875.1 Acidimicrobiia bacterium
CTCGACCTGGGTCCGCGCGACCACCGCGCTGTGTAAGAAGCGCACGATGACGCGGGCGTAGGGCTCCATCGATCCGCTGACGTCGCAGAGCAGCACCAGGCGCCGGGAACGTTCCGACGGGCGGCGGTAGGCGCGGACGACCGGTTCTCCGCCGGTGCGCATCGACGCCCGAACGGTCCGGCGCACATCGGGCCGCCGGCGCGCCCGTGTCTGCACCAGGCGCCGGGATCGCCGCCGCGCACCCGCGACCCGAAGATCGGCCAGCAGCCGTCTCGCCTCGGCGTGCTCGGCGGGGCTGTAGGTCGCGAAGTCCTGGTGTCCCAACACCTCGGCCCGACTGAAGCGCACGCTGCGCACCGGCGCGGCGGACGCCCCCTCGTCAGGATCGACGTCTCTCCCTGCGGTATCGGGGAGGTCGAGCGCGATGACCGCGTGCGCCGACGGTGCGGCGGCCGGACGGATCCCGTCCGTCGTTCCCGAGAACCAGCTCCGGAACGCAAGGTCGAAGGACCCGGTGTCCTCGGGGCGACGGCAGAGCGTGGCCCGGGCGGCCCAGTAGACGTCGTCGGCGCGGGCCCAGCCGACGCGGGCCAGTGCATCGCAGAACAGCACGCTGCTGTCGGTCGACACGCCGATGCCTGCGGCCCGCAACACCCGCACGAAGCCGACCGCGGCGCGCGCCCTCTCCGGACGTTCAGCCACCGGACCGACCGGCCCCGGCCGCGACCGCCGCGAGGCCGTACTCACGGACCCGAGCCTGGTCCTCCCGGTACTTGACCACCACACCGAGCGTGTCGGCCACTGCTCGCTCATCGAGAGTGGTGCAGCCGAGGCGGTCGAGGGCGGCGGCCCAGTCGATGGTCTCGGCCACCCCGGGCGGCTTGTAGAGATCGAGCGCCCGCAACTCTGCGGCCGCGCCCGCGACTTGGCGCGCGAGCGACGGGACGATGCCGGGAGCCTTGCGCGTCACGATCGCGACCTCCCGGTCGAAATCCGGGTGATCGATCCAGTGGTAGAGACACCGACGCTTGAGCGCGTCGTGCACGTCGCGCGTGCGGTTGGACGTGAGGATCACGACGGGCGGCGTCACCGCCCGGATCTCACCGAACTCGGGGATGGTCACCGTGTAGTCGGACAACAGTTCGAGGAGGAAGGCCTCGAACTCGTCGTCGGCGCGGTCGACCTCGTCGACGAGCAGCACGGGAGGGACAGACGCGATGTGGTCGATCGCGCGCAGCAACGGTCGCCGCACGAGGAACCGTTCGGTGTACAGCTCGTCCTCGACCACCGGTGCCCCCGCTGCCTCGGTCGCGCGTAGGTGCAGGAGCTGACGGGAGTAGTCCCACTCGTAGAGCGCCTGTCCCGCGTCGATGCCCTCGTAGCACTGCAGGCGCAGGAGTTCGCCGCCGGTCCAGCGGGCCAGCACCTTGGCCACCTCGGTCTTGCCGACGCCGGCCTCCCCCTCCAGGAGGAGCGGACGTCCGAGGCTGAGCGCCAGGAAGATCGCGGTCGCGAGCCCGTCGTCGGCGAAGTAGTCGTCGGCGATCAGGGCGTCGCGCACCTCGGCGACGGAGTCAACCATCGGGCCACGTTACAAGCCGACTGCTGCCCCCTCGGCCCGTGGATCGGTCGCGATCGCATACCCGTCCGGTCCGACGCGAATCGCGTGGGCGTGACCCATCCCCGACTCCCGCGCCGGGGTCTCGATGATCACGTGGCCGCGGTCCGCGAGATCGGCACGAACCACGGAGTCAAACGGTGCTTCCATGCGCACCTTCCAGTCCCACGGCTCCACTCGCCACCGCGGCGCGTCGATCGCGGCCTGGAGGTCGGTGCCGTCGTCGACGATCCGGGTGATGAGCTGCGCGTGGATCTGCGCCTGCGCATCGCCACCCATCGAGCCGAACACCACCTCGGGCGTTCCGTCCCGCAACACCATGCCCGGGATCAACGTGTGCATCGGCAGCTTCGAGGGCGCGAGCGCGTTGACACTGGATTCGTCGAGCGAGAACGACGACCCCCGATTGTTGAGGTTGATCCCCCATTCGGCCACGTGGATACCGGATCCGAACGCGAGGAAGTTCGACTGGATCAAGCTGACGAGCAGGCCGTCACCGTCGGAGGCACACAGGTACGCCGTCCCACCGCGTTGAGGATGGCCGGGTGCCGGCACACCGGCCCGGGCCGGGTCGATGGCGGCACGGCGCGCGTCGATCCACGAGTCGGTGAGCAGATCGGTGGGATCGATCCGCATCGCGGCGGGGTCGCTGACGTGGTCGTCCCGGTCGCGCAACCCGAGCTTGACGGCTTCGATGACCATGTGCTCGCGGTCGGCCGGCGTCATCGCGCGCAGGTCGAAGCCGTCGAGCATCCGCATGATCTCGAGGACGACCGCGCCCTGCGTGGGCGGTGGCAACTCCGCAATCTCGACGTCACGGTACGGCGCGACGAGAGGAGCGGCCCAGCGGCCCGCGTGCGCGGCAAGGTCGGACGTGGCCATGAAGCCGCCGTAGCTCGCGATCGTCGTCTCGATCGCCTGGGCGGCGGGCCCGCGGTAATACGCGTCCGGGCCGCCGGAGGCCAGGAGTTCGATGAGCCGGGCGAGCGGTTCCTGCACGAGCAGATCACCCGTGGTCCGTTCGCCGTACACGGACTGCCACTCCGGGAAGTGCCGGTAGAAGCTGCGGTACCCCGCGGAGGCAGCGCCGGCGAGCGGAGTGACGCTGAACCCGTCGCGCGCGTAGCGGATCGCATCAACCGCCAGTTCGCCGAAGCTCATCGTCCCGAACCGGTCGAGCAACTCGAACCAGCCCGCGATCGCCCCCGGCACGGTCACGGAATGCGGTCCGATCAGCAACGGCGTCTCCCCGAGCGCATCGCGCACCGCGGCGATCGTGGCCGCGGCGGGCGAGCGACCCGAGCCGAGGTAGCCGTGCAGTTCGCCGTCCCACACGATGGCGAAGATGTCGCCGCCGTACCCGCAGTAGTACGGCGCGACCACTCCGAGGGCGAGATTGGCCCCGACGATCGCGTCGATCGCGTTGCCGCCCCGCGCGAAGACCGCGGCGCCGGCCGCCGAGGCGAGGTAATGCGGGGTCGCGAGCGCCGCCTGCGGATACCGCAGCGCGTGACCGGGGATCACGCGTCGTCGACGGTGACCGCGTCCGATGGGGATGCGGTCAGATCCAACTCCACTGCACCGAGTCGGGCCAACGTGGCCTCGTCGCCGATGGCGATGCCACCCTTGACCGGGTCCTCGACCAGGCGCTTGACGTGCTTCAGCCCGTACCCTGCGTACAGCCCGTCCTCGACCCGTTCGTCGAAACTCCACCGCACGGTCGCGATCCGTCGGCGCTCCATGCGACCGGTGTTGGGATCGCCGATCAGCTCGGTGCGAGCACGTCCGATCGCGCCGAAGATGCCGATCGTGCCGTACTCGTAGAGGTGGTGGTACGCGGGGTCCATGCCGAGCGACCCGAGGTCGGTGAGGAACACGGATGCGTAGAGCGGGTCGTTGTCGATGAAGACGCTCGGGAACATGCCCAGGGCTTCGAGGCCGCGATACGCAACGAACACGAGCCGCCGGAGGAACCCTGGCAGCATCAACACCAGCCCGAGTTCGCTGTCGACCGAACTCTTCGCACCGCCGAACTTGGCGGTCTGGAGTTGGGAACCCATGGCGGTGACCATGGCGGCGAACGATTCCTCGGGTTCGAATCGGCGCTTCAGCACCAGGAGCGGCGCGCCCTTCTGCATGCGCTGCTTGGCCGAGTACGAGATCCAGATGTTCTTGCGCTGGTAGAGCCGGCCGCCCGCGACGAACCGGTTGAGCGCAGGAAACTCGCCGAGGCCCTGCCGCGCCGCCCACAACATCACGTGGAAGACCGTGGTGCGCGTCTCGGGATGGGCTTCGTTGAACGCCCGCACGAACCGCTCAGCGTTGCGCACGTCGATGCGCTGCTCGAAGTAGACGGTCGACTCGCTGCGTCGCCGCATCACGTACGGCATCACCCGACGGAGGTCGGTACCGTCTTTGACGAGATCGCCGTCGGCGCGGCGCCACCAGAACACGGCGGTCACGCTAGCCCGACCCCCGTGACCCCCGTGCCGGACCGGTCGGCGCTGTCGGAGCTGTCGGCGTTCACTCGGGGAGACTGCCCGGCCGTTAGCCTCCGCCGATGCGCATTCTGATCGTGGGTGCTGGCGGCGTCGGCTCGGCCATCGCAGCCATCGCCCATCGGCGGGACTTCTTCGAGCACCTCACCATCGCCGACCTCGATCTCGATCGCGCCCAACGGGCCGTCGCCGGCCTCGACGACCCCCGATTCGCCGCGGCTCGGGTCGACGCGTCGAGGGCCGACTCGGTCGCGGCGCTCGCACGTGAACTGCGCGCCGACGTCGTCGTCAACGCCTGCGACCCGCGCCTCAACCCTCCGATCTTCGACGGCGCTTTCGCCGCCGGGACCACCTACCTCGACATGGCCATGCATCTGTCGCAGGCCCACCCGGACCGCCCGTACGAGGAGACCGGCGTGATGTTGGGCGACGCGCAGTTCGCGGTGGCGGCGGAGTGGGAACAGGCCGGCCGACTGGCGCTCGTCGGCATCGGGATCGAGCCGGGCCTCTCGGACGTGTTCGCCCGCTACGCCGCCGACCACCTCTTCTCGAG